>CANQLJ010000021.1 GCA_947624685.1 Candidatus Gastranaerophilales bacterium
ATAATGATACCGGGTTATATCATATCTATATAAACGATGAACCACTAAATGAACCTTATATTATATCAAACACAAATTGGAATAAATGCAGCGAAAATATGTATTGCGGGCCGTTTGTGATACCGGATAACCATTATTTTATGATGGGAGATAACAGAGAAAATTCTCAAGACAGCCGATATTGGGGCTTTTTGGATAAAAATAGAGTTATAGGAAAAGCTAATTTTATGTTTTTCCCGTTTAGAAGAATAAATGTCTTGAGCGATAAATATTTTATGCTCCATCAAGGAAAAGAAGGGAATAAATATAAAGAATCAAATTATATCCTAAATAGATATGAATTTTTATATAAAATTTGACATATAATCACGTTTTATTGTCTAATAAAAATAGCTAGACTGAGGAAATTTAAAAGAGTTCACCAAGAAGTAAATGTATATCAAAGAAATTGAAATTGATAATTTTAAATCTTTTGCAAATAAAGTCACCATCCCTTTGATGCAAGGGTTCACTGCAATTTCGGGGCCCAATGGCTCGGGAAAAAGCAACATCATTGATAGTGTACTGTTTGCGCTCGGGCTCACGAGTGCCCGTGCTCTGCGCTCGGAACAAGGGGTTGCCGATTTAATTACAAACCATAATAAAAGAATGGAAGCAAGCGTCAAAGTCACTTTTGCCGATGAAAAAAACAATAATGAATTTGCAATTAAAAGATACATTAAAAAAAGCAAAAACGGCGTTCAATCGAATTATTATTATAATGATAAACCCGTGACTTTGACTCAAATTCACCTTGAGCTTGAAAAATATAACATTTCTCCAAACAGTTATAATGTCATGATGCAAGGGGATGTTACCGAAATCACGAAGTGTTCGCCGATTGAAAGAAGAAAAATTATTGATGAAATAGCGGGCACTGCCGATTTCGACAGAAAAATCGCCCTTGCAAGCGAACAAATCCAAGGGGTTGAAGATAGAGTAGCAAACACTAATATTCTTTTGGGTGAAATTGATTCTCGCGTTGAACAGTTAAAACAAGAAAGAGAAGTCGCACTAAAATATAAAAAATTTAAAGATGAAAAAACCGCTCTTGAAGCGCAAATCCAAGGGGCGAAGTATTTTGACACGAAAAGAGCGCTTGAGCTTGTGCATCAAAATATATTGAGTGCCACAAAAGAAAAAAAAGAGCTCAATCAAAAATTAAAAGAACTTCAATCAAAGCTTGATGATACAAAAATAAAGTATGATGAAATTAACGCAAAAGTCAAAGCCCAAGGGGAAGAAAAGCAGCTTGAAGTAAAAAAACTCTCCGAAGAAAAAAAAGGTGCAATCGAAAGAAAAAAAGCCGCAATTGCGCAATGCGACAAGACCATAGTTGATAATTTAAAAGCCATTGAAAGCTATAAAAACGGAATAGCAAGCTTAAAACAAAAAATTGTTGAATACAATGAATCAATCAAACAAAAAAATCTTGAATTAAAAAACCTCAATAACGATTTAAAAGACAAAAAAGATGCTCTTGAAAAAATAATTCGTGAAATGACGGGGTTAAATAAGTCAGCTGATGAACATATTCAAAATCGAAATAAATTGAGAAAAGAGCTTGACGATTTAAAAGATAGTGAAAATACACTCATTAAAGAGCAATTGCCCAAAGACAATTTATATAAAAATAACGAAGAAAAAATTAAATCAACTAAAGAACAAATAGATAAATTATTAAATTCCAAAAAAATCTTTGAAGATGAAAAAGATAAGCTCAATTTACAAATTGAAAAATTAACAACCGAAACGCAAGCGTGCAAAGTCCTTCAAACAAAGACTTTTGAACAGTTGGATAAAGCAAAAGAACAAAAAGAAGATGTTTTTTATAAGATTCAACAGGCTCAAAAAAGAATTGCAATACTTGAAGCAAATAAAAATGCTTATAAATCTGTCGGTATGGCCTCAGGCATCGAAACCGTATTAAACGCCCACATTGATGGCGTTCATCAGCCTTTAGCGCAATTAGCCGATGTTGAAACAAAATACATTGATGCAATTAATGTAGCACTTGCTTCACGAGCTTTTTCAATTGTTGTTGATTCGCAAGATGTTGCTTATAGAGCAATTCAGGTTTTGCGCGCTCAAGGGCGAGATAGAGCCTCATTTATCCCAATGGACATAATTAAAAAAGCTCCAAGCAAAATGGCGCTTCCAAAGGAAAAAGGCGTTATTGATTTTGCAATTAATTTAATTGATTTTGATGATAAATATATTGATGCTTTTTATTTTGCGCTATCAGATACCGTTGTTGTTGAAAATGAAACGACCGCTAAAAAATTAGCGGGAAAATATAGAGTAGTGACGCTTGATGGCGACATTACGGAAAAAAGCGGGCTTATTACAGGGGGCGCTAAAAAGAAAAACAACAATCTTTTCGATAAAAGCCAAGATAAAGAGCTTGAAAAATATAGAAAACTGTTAAAAGACCTTGAAAATGAAGCAAATAAGCTCACAAACGAGCAAAAAGACCTTGAGCGAAGGTTAAATGACATAAGAGAAAAATATTCAACCGGACTTAGTGTGCTAAATTCGGCAAAAATCGAACTTAAAAATTTAATAAATAACAATAACTCAAGTGATGAATTTATTAATGTCGGTAATGAAAAAATAAAACAACTGAAAGACGAAAATTCAAAATTATCTAAAGAGCTTGATTTGATTGAGAAAAAGCACATCAAATTAAATGATGAAATTCAAAAAACCCAAAACAAGCTTGATGAAGTTGAAAAATTGATTGACGAAGGCGAATTAAAAAAACTCAAAGATAAAACCCAAGTCGTTGAAGATGAAATTAAAAACATCGAAAAATCAATAATGGCAAAAGAAAACGACATTGAAAAAGATGAAAATCAAATTAAATTCCAAAACACTCAAATAGCCACTCGTGAAAACGACATTGAAAAATTAAACAAAGATAACCAAAATCTAAACTCTGAAAAAGAACAATTCAAGACCGAAAGCGAGATTTTAGAAAAAGATTTAAAAGTTCTTGAAGCGCAAATTGAAGAATTGGGAAAAAACCTCAAAGAATTTCAAACAAAAAGAGACGAAATTCAAGAGGAATTGTTAAACTTAAAAACATCAAAAAATAAAGCTCAAGATGACCTTGAAAGATTAAGCGAACAGGAAGAAAGCTATAAAGCAAGGCGCAGAGAGCTTGAGCCGATACTGGAGAGCATCTTAAAAGAATTTGAACAAAATAATATTAAAATTGACGAGCTTGAAAAAACGGAAATTTCTCTTGATGAAATAAATTCAAAAATATCAAAACTTCAAAAGAAAATGGATGACCTTGAACCCGTCAACATGAGAGCGCTAAATGAGTATGATGAAGTAATGGATAGACAAAATTCCTATAGGCAAAAGGTTTTGACGCTTGAAAACGAAAAAAACGAAATTAAAACAAGAATGAACGGTTATCAAAATCTTAAAAAAGAAACGTTTTTAGAAGCATATAGCGCGATAAATAATAATTTCAAAGAAGTTTTCGCTCAAATTTCACAAGGGAGCGGCACTTTGGTGCTTGAAAACCCTTCTGATCCATTCTCGGGGGGATTAACTTTTGAAGCTAATATCAGAGATAAAAAGAATCAAAAGCTTGCCGGGATGTCGGGGGGCGAAAAATCTTTAACGGCATTAGCTTTTGTTTTTGCAATTCAAAAATATCTGCCATCTCCTTTCTATGCTTTTGATGAAGTCGATATGCACCTTGACGGGCCAAATGTCGAAAGATTATCTGAAATTATTACAAATCAATCAAAAACGGCGCAATTTGTTGTCGTGTCATTAAGAAAACCCATGCTTGATAATGCGGACAGAATGATAGGTGTAACTCAAAAAGATAAAGGAGTGACCAAAATTTTGGGTCTTAAATTAAGGGATTAATTTAAAAAATAGAGGATTAGGATGTCTGAAGCACTGAATTTTTATAATGATAAAGATAAAAAGATTTTAAATGAAATTTCCGTTCTGGATGGAACGGTTGATTTTGGCACGTCTCAAGAATACATCTCAAAATCAGGCATAAAAAAAGATGTTCAAACAGATTCAATTGAAATTATTCTGGATTTAGTTAAAATGGGAAAAATTGACCCATGGAACATTGATATTGTTGATTTATATGATAAATATATGGAGCGAATTAAGGATTTAAAACAGGATAACCTTCGCTCGGTAGGAAAAGCGCTTTTGTTTTCTTCGACATTATTAAAGATTAAATCCGACATTTTACAAGGTATTTCAATTAATGATTTTGAAAGCGAAAACCTTGATTATTTTGAGGATGATAATTTTGAAGATCCTAATTATGAACAAATGCAGATACCTTCAAATAATGTTATTTCTTTTGATGAAGTGCTTCAAAGAAGAACTTCCGTTCGCTTAAATCGAAAAAGAAACGTAACGTTAAAAGATCTTATCCGCCATATTCAATTTTATGAAGATTTAGAAAAAAAATATGCGATAAAATCGGCGCTTGATAGAAAAGAACGACGTGTTCGAAATTATTCAAACCTTAAAGCGCAGCAGATTAAGGATTTAGCGCATGAAGAATATGTTGAAGAAGTAGTTGAGAGAATGCGCCAGAATTTGGTTCAGATTTTATCGAGGGAAGAAAATATTGAATTAAGAGAACTCTGCCTTTTAGGGTTCGATAAGAGCTCCGCTATTGTTGCGCTTTTATTTTTGGCTCGAGAAGCCGATTATGAACTTTTTCAAGATAAATTTTACGGAAAATTATTTGTTAAAAAAGCACTAAAAATAAATAAAACAAAAGAAGAAAAAGATTAAACGGGATTAAATTATAAAAAATGGAAAACAGTATAAGTAACTTTGAAAATAATATCAAAGATAATATCGAAAATGATATTGGGACGGAAAACGAAAACGACATAAAATCAAAAGTTGAAGCGGTTTTATTTATCACTTCTCGCGCAATGCAGCCAAACGAAATTGCCTCAATATTAAATACGGATGAGGAAACTATTCAAAATGCGCTTTTGGATTTGATGTTTGACTATTCTTCAAGAAACGGAGCGCTTGAAATTGATGATGAAGACGGTTATATTATCCAAGTCAAAGCGCAGCATCTTGATATTGTTGAAAAACTGTGCCCCGTTGAAATAACTCCTGCGGTATTAAAAACTCTAACGGTAATTGCTCTTAAAGAACCCATTCGCCAATCATATCTTAAAGAAATTCGCCCAAGCTCCTATGAACATTTGAATCAATTGCTTGAACAGGGCTTAATTTCAAGAACAAAAGACAAAAACGGAAGAAGCTTTAACATCAGAACTACCAAAAAATTTAAAGAATATTTTAAATTAAAAGGCGATATTAAAGCGCTTGTTAAAAAGCTTGACGCCACAAATGACCTAAAAAACATCTAAATTAATTACATTTCAATATATTTTGAGGTATCTAATTTTAGGATATTTTTTATTTCATCATATCTTTTAGTTTTTGCAAAAACAATAGCATAAATTGGGTTTATTTTATAATCAATTTTTCTTACCTCAAGCGGGTTTGAGATGTTTTTTAAAAATGAATCGTAATCAATATTTTTTATTTTTTCTCTGTCAATTTTTGAATTAATATCGGTTATCGTAAAATAATAAAGACTTTCATCGGCTTTTTTTAAAATATCATCCCAGTTTGGTTTTAATTTTTTCATATAATATTCATAAACATTTATTCCCCAAGCGTTTTTGGCAATATCTGTTATGCACCAGCCGCAAAATCGCATCGGGTTAAGTTCAATCGGGATAATTTCATCATTTTGAACTCTCAACTCCAGATGAAAAGGAAAGTTTGAATAGTTTGCGTTACTACCGATTTTATTTAATAAGTCATTGAATTTTTCTAAATATTTTTTAATTATTTCTATTGAAGTGTAATATAACCTATCTGATACATCGTTTTCATCCAAAAACGGATGATGAAAAATATTTAATATAGTTGCGTTATTATTTTCATCAAAATACCCGTCTATTGCGTACTCGTCCCCAAAAATCATCTGTTCGATAATGAATTTATTCATATCCACGACGCTTTTTGGAAAAATGTTTTTGATTTTTTCAATATTCTTTTGAAGGTTGCTGATTGTTTTTCTAAAATCATCTTTTGATTTGACCGTATAAACTCCAAAGCTCAAAAACCCGACGCTTGGTTTTATTACAACGGGGTATTTGATTTTGTCGGGGTCATAGTTTAATAATTCCGGTAAAGTTAAATCAACAAAATAATAATTCGGATAAATTTTTTTAAGAGCGTTTCTAAAAGCAATTTTATCTTTGCTTAAAGAAAGCATGTGAGATAACTTTGAATCGGGAAGGTTTTTTATTACCCAATCGATTGAATTTTCGGAATTTGAGTAAACAAGTTCATCACTATTTTCATTTAATAGTTTTATAGCATTAGTCGTATCTAAAAGATAATTTTTGTCAAAATATTTTTCCGATACAAGGTTATCTAAAACTTTAAAATTATTCTTTTTTATTGTTTGAACCAAAAAGTCCGATACATAAGGTTTTTCTAAAATAAACATAGATTAATTTTATTACAAAATATTTTTTTTACAATTAAAAATATTTCAACATTGAACGTTCCTTGAGAATTATTCTTTTTAAATACTACTTCTTAAAGATTATGTTAATTTTAGTAAATTTATTCTAATGTACTAATTCTAAATGATTATTTTTTATTATAATTTGTGGTAAAGTAGAAATGTAAAAAAATGTAGAGAATCGGAGGCAATTATAAAATGGTGCAAAAAATAGGGCAATTTGTCTTTATGTTACATTCCCACCTTCCATATTACAGGATGGCCGGTATGTGGCCTTTTGGCGAAGAATGTTTGTATGAATGTATGGAAGAAACGTACGTTCCTTTGTTGAACATGATTTCTGAATTATATGACGAAGGAATTAAAGCAAAATTAACTGTTGGAATTACTCCGATTTTGGCTGAACAATTAAACGATGAACACTTAAAACAAGGTTTTATCGATTATCTTGATTCTAGAATTAAAGCTGTCTCCGGGGACTTAGAAAGATACCCCGATCCTGAAGTTGCCCACAGTCAGCATCTAAAATACCTTGCAAAATGGTATTATGACTGGTACAACAGAATTAAAGATTTATTTATTAATAAATTTAATAAAGATTTAATTGCGGGATTTAAAAAGTACCAAGAGCTTGGCTGTATCGAAATTACAACATCAGGTGCAACGCACGGTTTTTCTCCTTTGCTTGCAACAGATACGAGCTTGAACGCTCAATTTAAAGTAGGATCTGATACAACAAAACGCCTTTTTGGCAAAAAAGCAAAAGGCTGCTGGCTGCCCGAATGCGCTTATCGCCAAGGTTATGAATTCACGGGCAAAGACGGTAAGAAAAAATGGCGTCCCGCAATTGAAGTGACATTACAAAATAATGATATTGAATACTTTTTCACCGAATCACACGTTATTGAAGGTGGAAACTCTATCGGAAATCGTAGAAACATAGGGGTCTACGGAAATATTGAGTATATACCATTACCAAAAAGAGAGGCAACAGGATATGACACATATAGCGCATATTGGTTGCCTGATGCACAAGTAGCCGTGATGGGTAGAAACGATAGAGCTGGTTTCCAAGTATGGTCGGCAGCGGACGGGTACCCCGGTGACGGATGTTACAGAGAATTCCACAGAAAAGACTGCAACTCGGGTATGCATTATTGGAGAATAACTTCATCCACTACCGACCTTGGAGATAAAATGCTCTATGACCCGGTATTGGCTATGAATCAAGTTAATTCCAATTCTGACCACTACACAAATTTAATCTATCATTTGTTGAATGATTGCAAGAATTCACATAACGGCAAAGAAGGCCTCGTTATGGTTTCATTTGATACGGAATTGTACGGCCACTGGTGGTTTGAAGGTATTGAATTTATAAAACAAGTAATTACAAAATTAAATAAATACGTTCCCGAAGTTGAAATGATGACAGCGGGCGAATATTTAACCGCTCATCCGCCGACCGAAGCCATTCAAATTCCCGAATCTTCTTGGGGCCAAGGCGGACACTTCTGGGTATGGCAAAACCATTTAACCGAATGGATGTGGCCAATAATCCATGCAACAGAAAAAAGGATTATGGATATTGTTTCAAAATATGAAAATATCCCATCCGATAAATTGCTGCATAGAGCCTTAAATCAATTAGCAAGAGAAGAATTGTTATTACAAAGCTCCGATTGGCCCTTCTTAATTACTACATGGCAAGCAAAAGACTATGCAACGGACAGATTCAGAGAGCATGTTCAAAGATTCGAGCAAATTGCTGAAATGATAGAAAATAATGCAATTGATAATGACAAATTATCGAAAATCGAATCGATTGATAATTGCTTTAGCGACATTGACTATCGCGTTTATCTGCCTATTGAAGAAGGGGTTATCCCTCAACAAGAAAAGAAACTTGCTCCTTTGTATGTTGAAAAATAAGACAATTAGCTAAAATTAGCTAAAATTAGCAAAAACCAGGTAAATGCAAAATTTATAAGCGATGTAAATACTTTAATTAAGTGCTTTAGTTATACGTCTGAAGCGCTTTTTTTTATTTAGAATTTTGTTTTCGTTGTTTTTGGCAGATTTTACCCAAATGTTTTTTGGATAGAAAAAACAGCTTATTAAAATTATTTTTTGCTAATATCTTCTTTTTTTAAGAATCTGACGCTTGAATATGTTGTTTTATTTTCTTTTATGTCTTTTCGAAAGTTCTTTATAACGGCAATTGCGTCGGGTTTATTTTTCAATTTTGAAATAGTATCGGCGTTTGTTGTGATAATTCTGTCTGCTACTTGAAGATAGTTATTTATGTAATATTGTTCAACATAATCAAATGTGCCGTTATCATTAAATCTCCAGCCGTTTTTAAAGTCGCCGGGTTTATCTATGTCGCATATTTGATCGTATGTTGCGTTATTGTAGACGCTTTCCAGTACGTTTGTGTCGGGTATAAAATTATAGATTCTTGAATATTTTATGATTGAATCGGTATAATCGCAATCATATGCGAATAATTTAAGGTTTAGCGAATCGTCAAATTTCCAGATATATTGCGCTTTGCTTAGGTTTGGATATGTTTGATTATTGTGAATGATTACTTTTTCAATTTCGCCGTTTTTAAATAAATACGTGTCTTTATCGTCATAAGTGTATTTATCGATTCTTGTTAAAACATAATTTTTATTATCGTCCGATTTTTTAAACACCGATTGAATGCTTTTTCCGTCTTCAATCAGTTCAAGCATCGTTATTTCATCTTTTTCATCATTTTCATCATTTATTTTAAATCTGACTTTTTTATCTGAAAGTTCATAATCTTCAAAATCATTTTCGCGGCCGTTTTCAAAGCTGTCTTCCACGCTTGTTTTTAAATGGTATGTGTCATTTAAAATTTCGTTTGAATAGTCATTAATGATACTTGCGTTTGTTTGGAGAACTTGTTTTTCTTTTAAAAGCTCGCTAACTTCATTGTTTAATTTTTTATTATGGATAGTTCCTTGAAAAGAGATGTTTTTGCTAAATAAATTTATTTGAGGGGTTTGAATTGAATTATCCTTAACGGAGTTAGTTTGGCTATTATTTTTAGAACTTAAACGATTTGCTTTTAATAAGGCTAAAACATTTGAATTAAACTTTTCTGAATTAAAATTTACTTTCATTTTTTGAACTCACTTTCAATTGTGTTTATGTATTTATAATATTTGTAAATAAATTATTTTGCACAATTTTTACAAATTTTATAATTTTTTTTAAAAAATTTTACATAATGCAATAAATCTGATTTTAAATTGTTTTTAAAAAAGTGGAGTGGCGGACAATTTTTATTTTGTTTTTTGAATGTTTATGATACGATATTTTCAAAATGTCCTTGTAGTTCAGATGGATAGAACGTCGCCCTCCTAAGGCGAATGTCGGCGGTTCGAATCCGCCCTTGGACATTTTTTTAGTGTTCAGATGGATAGAACGTCGCCCTCAATCACGCGAATGTGGGCGCTTGAATCCGCCCTTGGACATTTTATATAAAAAAGCTTGGAAATATTTGTTTCCAAGCTTTTTAAACTAAATTTTTAAGCAAAACTATATTACGCCTTGAGCCATCATCGCATTTGCAACTTTTTTAAAGCCTGCGATGTTAGCTGACGCTACATAATTGATTCCTAAATTATATTCTTTTGAAGTGTCATAACACATTTTAAAGATATTTGTCATAATGTCGTTTAGTTTTTTGTCGACTTCATCAAATGTCCAAGCGTAGCGCATCGAGTTTTGGCTCATTTCAAGGGCGCTTGTAGCGACACCTCCGGCGTTTGCGGCTTTTGCGGGAGCTAATAAAACATTATGTTGAATTAAATAATCAATGGCTTCAATGGTTGTCGGCATATTAGCACCTTCCCCAATTGCAATAACGCCATTTTGAACAAGCAATTTAGCAGTCTCAAGGTTAATATCATTTTGAGTAGCACATGGCAGAACAATATCCGCCTTAATTGTATAAACAGCAGGTGTTTGACCAATAATATTTTCCATATATTTTGCGTCACTATGTTTTAAAAGATATTCTTTAATTCTTTTTCTTTCGACTTCTTTTAGTTGCTTAATTAAATCAAGGTCTATTCCTTTTCCGTCATATATGCAGCCATTGGAATCGCTCATTGCAACAACTTTAGCACCCATCTCCATTGCTTTTTGTGCTGCATAAATTGCGACGTTACCGGAGCCAGAGATAGTTACAATTTTATCTTTTAAATTTTTGTTATTTGCATTTAGCATTTCTCTCATAAAATACATTAAACCAAAGCCCGTTGCTTCTTTTCGAGCTAATGAGCCGCCGTAAGAGAGGTCTTTTCCTGTTAAGACTCCCGCTTCAAAAGTGTTTTTGATTCTTCTGTATTGGCCGAATAAATAGCCTATTTCTCTTGCGCCGACTCCGATATCGCCCGCGGGGACATCAAGATTATGGTTAATGTGTTTTTGAAGCTCATTCATAAAACTTTGGCAAAAACGCATAATTTCATTGTCGCTTTTTCCTTTCGGGTCAAAGTCGCTTCCGCCTTTGCCTCCGCCAATAGGCAGGCCTGTTAGAGAGTTTTTAAAAGTTTGCTCGAAAGCTAAAAATTTCATAATACTTTGATTTACGCTTTTATGAAATCTTAAACCGCCTTTATATGGCCCTATGGCGCCGTTAAATTGCACGCGAAATCCTCGATTAACTTGGACTTTATTGTTATCATCCAGCCATGGTACTCTAAATGATATGATTCGCTCGGGTTCAACAAGTCTTTCTAAAAGTGAAACATCTTGATATTCTTTATGCTGATCTATAACAGGCTCAAGAGATTCTAAAACCTCTTTTACCGCTTGGATAAATTCCGGTTCATGGCCATTTTTTTCAATAACTCTTTTGATTGTTTGCTCGACGTAGCTATTCATAATTTTTACTCCCATAAAATATTTGTTGTTAAATATATTCGTTTATAAATTTAGTAAATTATATCACCACAAATTTTTCAATACAATAAAATCAGATATTAAGGATGTATAAAGATTTTTTTATGATATTATTTTGTTATGGATAAAAAAAGAAAAATTTTTAAAATAATTCTTTTGCTTGTCACGCTGATGCTTTTGTGGGGGCTGGTTTGGAGCTATTGTGTCACAAAAACCGTCAGAAAAAATAACAAAGATTCAAAATTAAAAAATCAGCATGCCGTTGTAAAAAATATCATAGTAACCGAAACGCAAGATGAAAAGAAATATTGGGAGTTTTATGCAAAATCGGGCGAATATGATTCTTTGAACCATAGCGTGCAATTGAATGATTTAATAGGTAATTTCTATGATAAAAACGAACAGGTTGTCGTTAGTTTTAAATCCACAAAAGGAACGTATGACGAAAAAACAAAAAAAGTCATTTTAAACGGAGATAATCTTTTTGTCGGGAAAAATGATTCTCAATTATACGCAGATAAGCTCATCTGGCAAGGAAAAGACAAAGATATTTTAGCTGACGGCAATGTCCAATTTATCCAGGAAGGAAAAATAGTCACAAAATCAGCCCATGCTGTTTTTAATAATGATTTAACAAATTTTAAAATTAGCGGAAATTCAATCGTTGAACTCTATGGGGATGAGAAAGACAAGAAAAAATATACACGTTTATAGTTTTTTGTGTTAGATTTAAAGTAATGAAAAAGAAAATATATACAATTTTAATATTATCGATATTTTTGCTTTTTAACAGCGTTTTAGCCGTAACCATCGAATCAAAAAAGCAACAAATGAAGCTTGATGAAAACAAAGGGTATTTTGATGGCGATGTTAAAGTTCAAATAGGCGATGTTGTTGTTTCTTCCCCTCGAGCTGAGCTTGATTTGGACCCCGAAACAAAAAAACCTTCCTTAGCCACTTTTTTTGATAAACCCTACGCAAAACAAAACAAAGACAACAAAAAACACGAAGTTAAAGCCGATATTATTAAAGTTTCACTCATAAATAAAGTAATTACCGCGCAAGGTA
Source organism: Candidatus Gastranaerophilales bacterium (assembly GCA_947624685.1). Classification (GTDB taxonomy): domain Bacteria; phylum Cyanobacteriota; class Vampirovibrionia; order Gastranaerophilales; family Gastranaerophilaceae; genus RUG14156. The sequence goes on from CANQLJ010000021.1 coordinate 12,620, forward strand.
ATTCTCAAACAAATGTTCTTCAAGATAAAAAACCCGTTATAATAATTACCGCAGATGTTCAAGAATATGACACAAATACCCATCTTATGAAAGCCACGGGTAATGTCGTTATTAATTATGAAGATATGGTGGCGACATCAAATTCGGCCTATGCACTTTTAGATAAACAGGGAGATGTTCAAAACATTAAATTAATCTCAAAAGCAATGATAAAACAGGATAAAAGCATCATAAAAGGTGACACTATCCAATATTCCAAACTTCGAAACGACATTATAGTCTCCGGCAACACCTTATCCGATGTGACTTTTGATAACGGCGACAGAGTGATTGTTTATGCCAGAAATCAGCAATATGACCAAAAAAACAGCACTCTTATGGCAGTGGGCAATGTTGATGTAAAATATTCTAATTACAAAGCAAACGGCCCTAAAGCCATTATGCACATCGATTCAAAAACAAATAAACCTAAAAAAATCCAATTCATTGGCCGCTCAACGATTGTTGAAAACAATACAAATTCCGTCACGGCCGACAGAATAACAATGACGGTGAACCCAAAGACTTTTGAAGCGCAGGGTAACGTTAAAACAAATATTGAACAAACAAGTGAAGATAAAGAGAATAAAATGGAGTTTAGCTTGTGACAAGTTTGATTTTAGAACACAGACAATGTTTAGTGGCAGGAGACGGCTCCTTGCCTGTTGAAATGGCAAAAAGCGCAACTGAAAACGGATTTGAGGTTGTGTGCATTTCATTATCGAGTGACAATTATAAAGAATTGAAAAAACACTGCGCAAAAATCGTATCTTTTGGCCCGGGGCAAGTCGATTCGATTACTAAATTTTTAAAAGATGAAAATATTAAACAGCTTACGTTTTTGGGAAAAGTATCCAAAACGATGCTTGTCAAAAGGCCAAAACTTGAAAAAACGGCAATTTCGCTTTTAAAACAGATGAAAAAATTAAATGATGATGCCATAATGCTTAAAATCATCGAAGAAATGGAAAAAATCGGTATCACCATACTTGATCAAACAATATTTATCAAAAATCTGATGGTTCAAAAAGGCGTTTTAACCGTTCTTTCGCCTACTCAAGCGCAGATGAGCGACATTGAATACGGTTTTAAAATTGCAAAACAAATGGGCCAATTGGATATTGGACAATCGGTTGTCATGAAAGACAGAATGATTATGGCAATTGAAGCGATTGAAGGCACGGATAAATGCATTAAAAGGGGTGGAAAACTTGCCCACAGAAAAAATGCCGTTGTTGTTAAAGTTGCAAAACCTTCTCAAGATAAGCGTTTCGATATTCCCGCAGTCGGAGTTCGAACAATTAAAACAATGAAAAAATATGGCGCAAATGTCCTGGCGCTTGAAAGCGGCGAGACAATAATCGCCAACCACAACGAAATGGTTGATTTTGCAAATAAAAATAAAATGGTAATTGTTGCACTATAAATAAATTAAAAATATGGCAAAAAAGATTTTCATAATCACGGGAGACTATTCGGCAGATGTCCACGCGGCGTCGGTCGTAAATGAGCTTAAAAAAAATGACCCCGATATAATTGTTGAAGCGGTAGGTGATATTAACCTTCAAAATGCAGGGGTTAAATTACTGTTTGACCATAAATCAATGGGCAAAATGGGCTTGACTTTTAAATCGATTATGGAACATTTTCAAATCGGAAAAAGAATTGTTGAATACCTAAAAAACGATTTTAAGCCGGATTTGGTCTTGTTAATTGACTATGGCGCTTTTAATTTACAAATTTCAAAGGCTCTTAAAAAAGAAGGCTTCAAGATTTATTACTTTATCCCGCCTCAAATTTGGGCTTCAAGGAAATATCGCCTTAAAACAATAAAGAAAAATATTGATAAGGTTCTAACTATTTTTCCTTTTGAAAAAAAATTTTATGAAGATGAAAATATCGCTTGTAACTATGTCGGCCACCCTTTGGCCTATGAAATAAAAAAATGCGACAATAAAGAAAAATTTTTTATAGATAACAATCTTGATTTGAACAAAAAACTTGTGAGCATTTTTCCGGGTTCAAGAATGTTTGAGATTAAATTTTTATTGAAAATATTCTTAGGAGCCGTAAAAATAATTGAAAAGCAAAGGTCAGATGTTCAATTTGTCTTTTGCCATGCAAAAAACCTATCTAATGATGCTTTTAAAGTGCCCTATAAAACCATAAAAGGTTCTAACCACGAGCTTTTAGCTTATAGTGATGCGCTCATTTTAGCGTCAGGAACCGTTGCTCTTGAAGCGGCAATGTATGAAACACCGATGCTTATTGCTTATCGCGGGCCAATATTTTTCTATTTAGTATATTTATTGGTTCGAAATATAAAAAAAGCCTGTCTTGTGAATATAATCACAAATCAGGATTATGTCGATGAATTTTTGATGTTTGATGCGACAAAAGAAAAAATCGCCTCCGGTTTAATTGAGCTGTTGGACAATAAAGATAAAATCAATCGCCAAAAAGAAGGACTCAGAAGAACAAAAGCACTTTTAAAAGAGAAAAATTGCATAAATGAAGTTGTTTATGAATTAGAAAATGCACTAAAAAATTGATGAGGAAGAATATATGAAAAAAAATCTGGCCAATATTATTACACTATCAAGAATATTTTTTGTATTTATAGTTATATCGCTTTTATTTTGTAGAGATTGCACAATATCATACTATAGCGCTTTATTTTTAACTGCGATTTTGATGTGGTTTGATGGGCTGGATGGGTTTGTTGCAAGAAAATTCAATGTCTCATCAAGATTAGGGGCGCTATTAGATATTATGGGCGATAGAATCGTTGAAAATGTCTTTTGGATTAGTTTTTGCGCTCTGGGTTGGATAAATGTCGCAATTCCTATTGTTGTTTTAACAAGAGGAATAGTTACCGATTCGCTTCGCACGCTTGCTTTTGAAAAAGGCTACACGGCTTTTGGAAAAACAACTATGATGCAGGGAAAAATTGCAAAATTTATTGTTGCATCTAATTTTTCAAGATTCACTTATGCACTATGCAAGGCTGTTGCTTTCTTTTTCTTGATTTTGGGTCATTTACCAACATATTTTTCTCACCAAGAAACAATATTAAATATCGGTATAATTTGTGCGATAATTTCAGCAGTATTTTGCGTAATTAGAGGAATCCCCGTTATAATTGAATCTAAAAGGTTTTTTGAATAGAAATGAAATCGGATTTTTTAAATATTGTTTTATATGAACCGGAAATTCCTCAAAACACCGGTAACATCGCAAGGTTATGCGCATGTGTCGGAGCAAAGTTATATTTAATAGGTAAATTAGGTTTTATATTGTCTGACAAATATCTAAAGCGCGCAGGGCTTGACTATTGGGATAAAGTTGAAATTGAACATATTGAATCGATGGAAGATTTGATTAAAAATTTTCCCGACTCAAATTTTTATTACTTTACAACAAAGACAAAAATAGTTTATACTGATATTAAATACAAAAAAGGTGATTTTTTGGTATTTGGCCCCGAAACAAGAGGGCTGCCTAAAGAAATTTTAGATAATAATATTAAAAATTGTGCAACAATTCCGATGAAAGAAAATCTAAGAAGCTTGAATCTGTCTAATTCTGTTGCAATTGCAGCGTATGAAGCATATAGACAATTTAATTTAAAAATTTAAAACCATAACACAATCAAAAGCCAAGAATGGAGAAACAATGAGCCAACAACAACTTGCCGACATACAAGTTTTAGGTAAGGATATAATACAAAAATTAATGCCCCAAAGAATCCAAAATTCCCACAAAGGGACATACGGACATGTGCTTAATATTGCAGGTTCCTATAAATTTCAAGGAGCGGCATATTTAAGTTCAATCTCGTCTCTTAAAGTCGGAGCGGGGTATTGTATGCTCGCCAGTGCTTCGGATGTTATAATGTCAATTGCTTCAAAAAGCCCCGATATAACCTATCTTGACCTTGGGCAATCGGTTTGGGGGACAATACCAAAGGAAGCAATAAAATTAATTAGCGCTATAGCAAACTATGACGTTGTTTCAATAGGCTGCGGTTTGGATCAAATCGGCGGAGTGGAAGATTTTGTCATAAATTTCATCAAAAAAAACAGAAAATCATACACCCCTATTGTAATTGATGCCGATGCGATTAATATTTTAGCAAAAGCAAGATATTATAATATGCCCTTAAATTCAATCATCACACCTCATCCATTAGAATTGGCAAGACTTATGGGAGTGGATGTAAAGGAAATTCAACAAAACAGAGCAAAATGGGCATGGGAAGCAAGCAGAGAATTTGACTGCATTGTGCTTTTAAAAGGCCATGACACAATAATATCCGTCCCAAGCGGAAAAATATTTATTAACCACACGGGAAATTCTTCATTATCTAAAGCCGGCAGCGGAGATGTTTTAACGGGAATGATAGCGGGTTTTTGCGCTCAAGGTGTGTCATTAGAGGCTTCTGCGTGCTGTGCCGTTTATCTCCATGGGCTTGCAAGTGAAATCGCTTCAAAACAATTGAGCGAATACAGCGTTCTTGCTTCGGATTTGCTTAAATTTATTCCGTTATCCATAAAATCAACCTTAATTTAAACTATAGCTTAGAGAGCTGATATTCGTTGTTGTTTACTTCGCTTACGATAAGCGCGTTTGAAACAGGCGCACCTGTTGATTTGTGAGCGGAATTTGCTATCTTTCCGTTAACATAAAGTGCGCTTGATGAACCGCCATCAAAGTTCATCGCATTAATGCAGCCAATGCTTTTCATTAAATTAGCCAGTTCAAATAAAGTCATTCCGACTGATTTTTCTTCTCTACCGTCGATTGTCACAATGACTAATGACCCGTCTTGTTTATATCCTATCGCGCTTCTTGGGTTTTTACCCAATATCGAATTAAATTTTTCTTGTTTATAATCAACAAATATTTGATTGTCTTTAACCAAATATGGCCCAGCTGCAATTATATGTTGGGCATTTATGAGGTTTTTTTGAGGTTTTATATCAATATAAATTTTATCGGTATTTTTAGCTATGTTTGATATAATTTCCTTAGGAGCTTGAATAACATAGGAATTTTGGCCTAATTCAATCGGATTAGCTGATATTTTTTCAATGTTATTGTTCACAATAAGCATATTATAGCAATTTTTTGGAGCCACGGGGCTTAATTTACCCCAATCGGGAGTATATAAAAGAGTGTAGGTCGAAAGTATCCTCGGCTGGTTAATATTGTCGATTTTAAAAACGCCATTTGAGCTATAGGCGCTCATATCGAAATTAATGTAATCCATCTCATAACTTCCGTCATCTATAAATGCAATTCCCACTCTATTATAAATCGGCCCTGTTAAAACTTTCCTATCTATCATCAAAGCCCCAAGTGGCACACCTGTTGATGGTTTAAAAAATCCTGCATTAATTCCTACTATTGCTCCGTTGTTTTGAGCTATTCTTCTGACTGTCGATTTTGAATTCAGCTTAGCTCCCGCTATTTGCGGTTTTATTTTTAAATTAGGATTTACATTTTGGTTTATTTCAACAATATTAATTTTAACGGGTTTTTTATTAATGTATTTGACTTTTTTAATATGTGCCACACCTTTTGTGACATAAGTAATATCTGATTTAGGGTAGGTTTTTTTAATATTTTGAATAAATTCATTTTGGCTATAGATTTGCCTGTTTGGCGAGTTGTTTTGAGGTCTTTCGAGGACAGTTGAATTTATAGTTACCGGTTCATTTGCGATTTTTATAGAATCTGTGTTATATGCAAAGAGCGGTTTTGAAATTCCTATTAAAGTTACCGCAAGTGAGATTAAAAACAAAATAATCAGATAACTGAGCCACTTTTTCTGGTATTGCTTGTTTTTGAGGTAATCGCTCAAGAAAGGATTTACCTGCGCGCCAAAAAAGCTTTGATAATATTGCGTTGTCTTTGAATTTATCACTGTAAACACCGTATTAAACTGTCTAGTATGCTCTATTTATATTATATCACAATCTCTAAAACCCCGCAATATCAAATATAATAATATTTTTTGCCAATTTTTTAAGTGTATTTATGACTATTTCTGATTTTGAGCAAAATCACGCTTTTAAAAGCATTGTTATGATTAAGTGTAAAAACTATTATTAATATTTGTAAATTTGAATTTTTTTGGGTTATTAAAAGTATATATTTGGGTATATATAAAGTATATACTGCATTCAGTATATGTTTACACACCTACATTTTTCCTAACCTTTCCTTCCATTCTATGTACCAAATAGAAACCTCCCTGTGTTGACTCAAGGGAGGTTATTTTTTCCAAATATTTTTAATTTTTACCAATTTTTTACATTTTTTTAATTCATTTAAATTTCAAGGCTTAAACTTTAAGCGCCTGATTTAATCTTTTAATTACTTCATCTTTTCCTAATATTTCAATGGTTGCGACCATATCGGCACCTTTTGTGCGGCCGGTCAGTGCGGTTCTTATTGCCCACATTGTTTCTTTGGGTTTTAAACCAAGGGTTTCTTTAAAATATGACCTTAAATCGCCCAATTTGTCGTGAATTTGTTCGTGATTACCAAAATCATAGTCTTTAACTTCATTTAAGAATTTTTCCAAGACTTTTTTAGAGTTTTCATTTTTCAATATTTCTAAAATTTCGGGGCTTTCAGTGTAATTTGGTTCAATAAAGAAATATTTAACGTCATTTTCCAATTGAGCTAAAAGTGTAATTGGTTCTCTTGTGACTTCAATAATGTGTTCTAATTGAGGTCGGGAATATTTTTTTAAATCATACATATCAATAAAAGGAATCGCTAAATCAGTGAGTTTTGATATATCCATTTTGTTAATATATTGCCCGTTCATCCAATTTAATTTTTCATATTCAAAAATGGAGTTTGAGCTCGATATTTCATTAATCCTAAAATCCGCTGCGATTTCATCAACATTTTTTATTTCAACGCCATCACTCGGTGCCCAGCCTAAAAGGGCAACAAAATTTAATAAGGCTTCTGTTAAATAACCTTGTTTGATAAAATCTGATACCGCCGTTGCACCGTGGCGTTTGGATAATTTACTTCTATCCGGGGCCAGAATCATTCCCAAGTGCCCGAATTTTGGTATCGGAGCGCCGAGTGCTTCATAAATTAAGATTTGTTTAGGGGTGTTAGAGATATGGTCTTCTCCTCTTATAACATGGGTTATTTTCATTAACATATCATCTATAACGACCGCGAAATTATATGTCGGAGTACCGTTTGATTTCATTATCGCAAAGTCGCCTATAAGGCTTGTGTCAAATTTAAGCTCGCCTTTTACAAGGTCATTAAAAACGAGCTCTTTTGATTCGACTTTAAACCTGATAGAAGGTTTAATCCCTTTTGCTTTTAGCTCATCTTTTTGTTCTTTTGTCAAATTGAGGCATTTTCTTGAATATTTGTAAGGGATTTTCTTTTGAAGAGCAATTTCGTGTTCTTTATCTAAATCTTCGTTTGAACAGAAACATTCATAAGCATAACCCTTATCAATCAACATTTGAGCAAACTTTGGGTATATGTCAAACCTCTCAGACTGTTTATAGGGCCCGTATTTTCCTCCGACGTCGGGGCCTTCGTCCCAATTTAAACCTAAAGCTTTTAAACTATCAAAGATATTTTGTTTGAATGTTTCAGAGCTTCTGTCTAAATCGGTATCTTCGATTCTTAAAACGTATTCACCGCCTGTTTTTTTAGCGAAAAGGTAGTTAAATAATGCCGTTCGAGCGGTCCCGATATGCAAATTGCCCGAAGGAGAGGGGGCAATTCTCACTCTTACTTTGTCATTTATGTTATTTGTGTCTGTGGTATTTGTGTTGGTATCCATAAAATATCCTCATAAAATTATACTTTTACAAATTCAATACTACATCAAAAATAAATTTGTGTTATTATTTTTCTATGAAAAATAATAAATTACATATTGGTATTATCGGTTTTGGAACGGTCGCAACGGGCGTAATTAAAGTCTTAAAAAGCTATAAAGATATTGAAACGGATTATGTTGCGGTAAAAAATATTAACAAAAAAAGGGATTTAAAAGTTAAAAATCTGATTAATGATCCAAAAACAATCGCTAATGATCCTAAAATCGACGTTGTGGTTGAACTTGCGGGCGGGTGCGAGATAATTGAGACGCTAAAGCTTGCAATAAAAAACAAAAAACATATAGTAACGGCTAATAAAGAACTAATTGCAAGATACGGAAATGAATTATTTGAACTGGCGAAGAAAAATAACGTTGCAATTTTATATGAAGCGTCAGTTGCCGGGGCAATTCCCATTATAACGACAATTAAAACAAGCTTAAGCGCAAATAAATACAGCCTTGTGGCGGGGATTTTAAACGGTACCACTAATTACATTTTATCAAATATGGAATCAAAAAACCTTAGCTACAAGGAATGTTTAAAAGAAGCCCAAGAGCTTGGTTACGCCGAAGCTAACCCAAAAAACGACGTCGAAGGGTATGATGCCATGTATAAAATCGCGATATTAGCGAATCTTGTCTATAAAAAAAGAATCGATATAAATAAAATCTATCGCGAAGGAATCACAAAAATAACTTCTTTTGATATGAAAATTGCTGATGAATTGGGCTATAAAATTAAACTTATTGCGCTAGCTAAATTGGCGGATGAAAAAACTCAAGCGCTTGATATAAGAGTCCATCCGATGCTGGTATCGAAAAAAAGAGCATTGAGTTCGGTTAATGGTGCTACTAATGCCGTATTTTTAATTGCTCATCCGATGGATAAAATCATGCTTCAAGGCCCGGGTGCAGGACAATTCCCGACATCAAGCTCGGTTGTGGGGGATATTTTATGTTTAAAATCGGAAATTTTTAATAATAATGATGGTGATTCAAAGACGATTCTGCCTATGATGCAATTGTGCCACAGCGAAAAAGCAAATCAAATAAATATAAAACAAACAAAAAATTGTTATTATCTTTCAATTGAAGCTCTGAGCATCCCGGGCGTCATCGGCAAAATCGGCTCATCATGCGAAAAATATAACATAAACATTTCTTATGTTATTCAAAAAGGGGTTTTAGATAATAAACATGCTTCCGTCGTCGTAATTACCGAAGAAGCCTATGAAAAAGATATTGATAAGGTAATTGACGTGCTTCAAAAAAACAAAATTAAAATAGTTAATAAAATAAGGATTATGTAAAATGAGATACCTTGGACTTATTGAAAAATATAAAAAATATCTGCCTGTGGATAATTCAACCCCTGTTATATCGCTTTGCGAAGGAAACACTCCTTTGATAAAAGCCGTAAATATTCCAAAAATCATCGGTCTTGATATTGACCTTTATTTTAAATATGAAGGCTTAAATCCGACAGGAAGCTTTAAAGACAGAGGCATGACCATGGCGGTATCAAAAGCAAAAGAAGAAGGGTCAAATGCCGTAATCTGTGCTTCAACAGGTAATACTTCCGCTTCCGCTGCAGCGTATGCGGCAAAAGCAGGTATGAAAGCCTATGTATTAATCCCTGACGGTCATATTGCGATGGGAAAATTGTCTCAAGCTTTAATGTATGGCGCAAAAGTTATTGCAATTGAAGGAAACTTTGATGAAGCGCTTGATAGGGTTCGAGAAATTGCAAGTGACAATAAAAATATTACTCTTGTTAATTCCGTTAATCCCTATAGGCTAGAAGGGCAAAAAACAGGCGCTTTTGAAATAGTGGATGCTTTATATGACGCACCTGACTACCATTTTATCCCTGTAGGTAACGCCGGAAACATCAGCGCCTATTGGAAGGGATATAAAGAATATAAACAAGCGGGGCTCTGTTCAAAATTACCCAAGATGATGGGTGTTCAAGCGGAAGGTGCCGCTCCGATTGTTCTCGGGCATAAGGTAGATAACCCCGAAACCATTGCAACGGCAATAAGAATCGGAAACCCCGCAAGCTGGCAATTGGCAACAAATGCGCTAAATGAATCTCAAGGAAAAATTGATATGGTAACAGATGATGAGATTCTTGAAGCTTATAGGTTATTAGCCAGAAATGAAGGAATATTCGCTGAACCTGCGTCATGTGCAACGTTAGCAGGGCTTATTAAACAAAAAGATTTAATTAAAGAAAAAACAAGCGTAGTTTGTATTTTAACGGGTAACGGCTTAAAAGACCCAAATAACGCAATTGAACATTCAAATGCTCAAATTCATAAAACTTCGTCACTGATTGATGATATTTTAAAAATTATAAATGAATAAAAAAATAAAGGAATAAGGAAAAGATATGTTAGAAAAAGAATACTATCCTCAAAAAATTGAGAAAAAATGGCTTGAAATTTGGGATAATGAAAATCCTTATAAAACGCCAAATGAATCTGATAAACCAAAGTTTTACGCTCTTTCGATGCTTCCATACCCTTCGGGTAAGCTCCATATGGGTCACGTCAGAAATTATACAATAACAGATGTTATTGCAAGATTTAAAAGAGCGCAAGGGTATAATGTCTTGCATCCTATGGGATGGGATAGTTTTGGGCTTCCTGCGGATAATGCAGCAACTCAACATAATGCCGATCCTAAAACTTGGACTTTAAGTAATATTTCATATATGAAAAAACAACTCAAGATGCTTGGGCTGAGTGTTGATTGGGACAGAGAAGTTACAACATGTCTTCCAGATTATTATAAATGGACGCAGTGGCTTTTTTTGCAATTATATAAAAAAGGTCTTGCTTATAAAAAAACAGCTCCCGTTAATTGGTGCGAAAAATGCGCAACGGTTTTAGCAAATGAACAAGTAATAGACGGAAAATGCTGGAGATGCGACAGCGAAGTTACCAAAAAGAATCTTTCTCAATGGTTCTTTAAAATTACCGAGTATTCAGACGAACTTTTAAAAGATTTAGATTTATTAAAAGGCTGGGGCGATAACGTAAAAACAATGCAATATAATTGGATTGGAAAATCGCAAGGGTCAATTTTAAAATTTAAAGTTAAAGAAATAGACGGGCTTGAAATCCCCGTTTATACAACAAGAGCAGATACTGCTTATGGTATAACATATCTTGTTGTGGCGCCTGAATATAAAGATATTGATAAATTAACGACTCCTGAAAATAAAGCAGCAGTTGAACAATATCGCTCAAACGCTAAAAAACTATCCGAAATCGAAAGATTATCGACTCAAAGAATTAAAACGGGCGTTCCTTTGGGTACTCACATAATAAATCCGTTTACGGGAAGAGTTTGCCCGATTTGGGTAGCTGATTATGCTCTTGTTGATTACGGAACGGGAGCTGTAATGGCAGTACCTTATCATGATGAAAGAGATTTTGATTTTGCAAAAAAATATAATCTTCCTATGATTCAAGTAATAGATGGAGAGGGGTTTGATCCAAATAAAGTCTATGTTGAAAAAGGAAAATTAATAAACAGTGCGCAATTTGACGGGTTGGATTGCGAGGAAGCTAAAAAACAAATAACGCAATATGCTCATGATAACGGTTTTGGAGAATTTAAAACGCAATTCAGGCTTCGCGATTGGTTAATATCTCGCCAAAGATACTGGGGAGCACCGATTCCTATTGTATATTGCCCGAATTGCGGTGAAGTTGCTGTTGATGAAAAAGATTTACCCGTTTTATTGCCGACGGATGTTGATTTTTCTGTCAAAGGAAAATCGCCTATCGAAACAAGCCCGACATTTAGATACACAACTTGCCCCAAGTGCGGCGCAAAAGCTGTGCGCGATATGGATACGATGGATACATTCGTTTGTTCAAGTTGGTATTATATGCGCTATGTTGATCCTAAAAACGACAAAGAATGTTTTAACAGGGATTTAATAAATAAATGGCTGCCTGTTGATCAATATGTGGGCGGGATTGAGCATGCGGTGTTACATCTTTTGTATGCAAGATTTTTTACAAAAGCGCTTCGTGATTGCGGTCTTTTAGATTTTGATGAACCGTTTAAAAATCTTTTGACCCAAGGTATGGTCTTAAAAGACGGTTCTAAGATGTCAAAATCTAAAGGTAACACGGTTGACCCCGATGATATATATAGAAACTTTGGAGCGGATACGGCAAGATTATTTATATTGTCGGATTCTCCCCCGGCTCGTGATTTTGATTGGACGGATGCGGGCGTTGAAGGCTGCTATAAGTTCATTTTAAGAGTCTATAGGCTATATTCAAAATATCAAGATAAGATTAATTTAAACTATAATTTTGAAATTGACAAATTAAACAAAAACGATGAGGATATGGTCAGAAATACTCATATTGCAATTAAAAAAATCACAAACGACATTGAAAACGAATTTCAATTTAATACCGTAATTTCAAGGTATAGAGAATTGACAAACTCTATTTATGAATATACAAAAGACGAAAATAAGATTAACTATGAGGTTTTGAGTTTTTCACTTTTGACTTTATTGAAGCTCATTTCGCCCGTTTGTGTGTTTATGGCTCAAGAGATATATTGCGAATTGGGTGCAAAAAATTCAATTCATCTTGAATCTTGGCCAAAGTATGACGAAAAACTCGCCCAAAATTCTGCCGTTACTCTTGTTGTTCAAGTAAACGGAAAAGTCCGCGATAAAATTGACGTTGAAGCAAATTTGGATAATCTTGAACTTGAAAAAATCGCTAAAAATTCTTCCAAAGTCCAAGAATTTATCCAAGGAAAAACGATTGTCAAAACTATCGTTGTACCTAATAAACTTGTTAATATTGTTGCAAAATAATAAAATTCATAACTTAATAAAAATTCAAAAACTTGTAAGGAACGGCAAAAAATTTTCTTTACAAGTTTTTTATTAACGGATTTCAAGATGATTTAATCGGGAGTAAAAAAAATGAAAGTATCTTTTAAAAACACACCTTACGTTTACGGCAATTTCAACACAAATTACAATACAATTTATGGCTCAGCACAAAAAACCTGCCAAAACAGTAATTTTTCAAAGACAATATTTTCAAATAACACTTCTTTTATGAGCGCATTTGATTCTGTTGAAAATTATAATAAAGCAAAAATTAACCTCGATAACACCGACTATCAAAATAAATCATTAGAAGAATTAAAAACCCATGTAATAGAAAAACTTGATAATGCAAGAATGGCATATAGTGAAATGGGTTCGGAAGATAAAAACAGAAAAGAGCAGGTGGATAGTATTCTTGACTATGAAAAAAAAATGTTTAAAAACGCAGGATATAAAAGAATTAGAAAAATTAAATAATTCATATTTATTAAATCCCCAAATTGACAATGGTGAATTTTATAAATGGTTAATAAATACAAAAGATGAAAATTATTATGAAAACCAAGGTATAACGCCCGGCTATAGCTACGCTTACCCATATTTTGATAAACCCTATAAGTTTTTAGCCGGTCAAGTTATTGATACAATGAAATTTACCGATTCCAAAGAAAAAATCGAACTATTCGCTAAACTTGTTGATACAAAAGATGCTAACGGCAATAAACTATTTAAAAACGTTGGCAGCAGATGGGATGCAATAAGAATATTTGAAGCTCTCAATTCAAAAGAAAGATTTGAAATGTTGGATTTATTGCTAAATTTAAAAAACAAAGACGGCTCCATGCGATTTCAAGGGAGCGCGATGTACGATATATTAATAAACACCGATACAGAAGAAAAAAGACAAGCGTTTAATTATATGCAAAAAGCAAAAGACGATAACCAAAAAAGCAGATTCAATAGTGAAATTATTCCAAAAATGCTTCAAGGAATGTATACGGACGAAAAAACCGAATCATTTTTTAAATTAGCAAATGAAAAGAACTATTATGGCGAAATTGCCTTTACGCAAAAAGAAATTTTAAGATTAATGAAATCTATTGACACTGATCTTAAAAAAGATGCTCTTTTTAAAATGCTCGACCGAGATCAAAATAATGAGCTCAATTTTTATGTAAACAGTTACGAATATATGCTCAATTTAATTACATCAAAAGATAAATCATATACGGCAAATAAATTAATTGACGCTAAAACAAAACTCGGTAACAGCAGGTTTGATGCCGTTTCTATCTATGAAATTTTAAAAGAGGTAAATTCAAAAGAAGACAACGAAAGACTTGATGTTTTATTAAATGCCAAAGACGAAAACGGAAATTACTGTTATGGCTCGTTTTATATAGCACAAGCAATCGAATTGGCATCGAAAAACAAAAAATAGCGAGCTTGCCTCTAAAACTATTTTTTATATAACTATTTTAAAAGATGATTACTAATAACTTCAGCTGCATAGCTTAAGCTCTCTTTTGTACCGATGGAGCCTGCTTGGATATTTTTGCCATAGCATAAATAGGGAACCTGTTCTCTTGTGTGGTCTGTACCTCTAAAAGTGGGGTCACATCCGTGGTCAGCCGTGATTATTAAAATATCATCATCATTCATTGCGCTAATAAATTTTGGTATATATGAATCAATTTCAACTATTGCTTTATTATAGCCAATAGCGTCGCGCCTGTGGCCATAGAGCATATCGGTATCAACAAGATTAACAAATATTAAATCGCTATTGTCGTTTTTTATAGCTTCAAGTGTCTTATTTAACCCATCGGTGTTACCTTTTGTGAGAATTTTTTCACTAATCCCGGAACCTACAAAAATATCATAGATTTTTCCAATCCCTAAGACTTTTTTATTATTTTTTTGCAAAATATTTAAAATCGTATCTTTCGGCGGTTTAACCGAATAATCATGCCTTAAAGCACCGATTCGAGTCGGTTTATTATCAATTACTCTATAAGGTCGGGCGATTACTCTTGAAACGCCGGCGTTAAATTCATCTAAGATATTTCGAGCGATTTTTGACCAATCATATAACGTTTCAATTGGGATTAAATCAATATCAAGCGCTATCTGAAAGACGCTATCGGCGGAAGTGTAGATTATAGGGTATTTTGTTTTTTGATGTTCATTATTTAACTCTTCAATTATTTTTGTACCCGATGCCGGGTGATTTCCTAAAATCCCAATGCATGAAGTTCTTTTTATGAATTCATTAATTATATTATCGTCAAATTTTTTATAGGTTTTAAAAGGATTATCTAAAATAAGCCCCATTAACTCCCAATGGCCGGTTGTAGTGTCTTTTCCTTTGGATTTCATTTTCAAAATGCCGTATTGAGCCATTGGTGCTTCGGTTTTATTGACGCCTAAAATATCAATGATATTTCCAAGGCCCAGTTTTTCAAGGTTTGGGACATTCAATCCGCCTGTTTTTTTTGCTAAATTAGCTAAAGTATTACAGCTTAAATCATCTCCAAAATCACAAGCATCATCTAATGCGCCACAACCCATAGAGTCAACTACAATTACTATCGCTCTTTTTTTGTTCATACAATAACCTCAACATCATTATTCAAATAATCCAAATGCCATTTTTGAATGGCTTCGCCGGGGTATAAAACGCCAATACCCGGAGGGTAGGGTAAAACAAGAGTATTTGAAATTTTAAGCAAGCAATCTTGTTTATTTACATAGATAAAATTATGGTTAAAAGCGTCACTTGGGCGAATTTTCACTATTGGCATGGGTTGAAACTCGATTTTTTCTTCTTCGTAAGATTCATTTGTGATAACTTTTTTAAGTGCGTTTTTAAGTTTATCAAGCTTTTGGCGTGATGTTCCGATTCCTGTTAAATAGAGACAGCTTATTTGATTATTTAATTCATCTTCGATATTAAAATCGCGATATAAAAAGTCGGATAAATCAAGCCCCGATATACCTTCTTTTTTAACCAAAATCTTTGTTATATCGTGATTATCCGCTTCATAGACGTCGACACCAAAGCGTTTTAAGTCTTTTTTAAAGTTTTCAATATCATTTATGAGGTTTTGTATATCTTTTTTGCCGTCTTTGCCCGATAGGTAATTTAAACACATTTCTATGTTTAAAAGCAGCGGATAAGATGGAGAAGTCGTTTGAAAAAGATTCAAAGACTGTTGAAATTGATTAATTTCAATGTTATTTATATCATAGCTAACGTTTAACAGTGCCGTTTGGTTTAATGCCCCGGCGGTTTTATGAAGCGATATGACACTAATATCCGCCCCTTGAGCCATTGCACTTTGAGGCAAATTATCCGAGAAATTATAAAGCGCCCCATGGGCTTCATCTACAATTAAATAAACTCCATAGTTTTTGCATATTTTGGATATTTCTTTAATGTCGGAATTTATTCCTTCATAAGTGGGGGATGTCATTATGAAAGCTCTGTAATTGTTGATTTTGAGGGTATTTTCGAGTTTTTTCGGGTCAATTACACCATAAATTCCCCATTCGTCGATTGTGTCGGGCATAAACCAATCCACAAAAGCATTTGTTAATATAAGCCCGTTATAGACCGATTTATGGCAATTTCTTGCAACAAGCACTTTGTCATCTTGATTTATTATTGTTTTCATAGCGGCTAACATCGCGCTTGTCACTCCTTGGGTCACAAAAAATGTCTGTTTCGCTCTCATTAATTGCGAAGCGCGAGCCATCGACATTAATATTTCGCCTTTCGGATTTGAGAGATTGTCAAAGCCTTCAATTTCAGAATAGTCGACTTTGTAAAATGAATTAACATTAAAATCAAACCTCGGCTTTTGGTTGTGTGACGGGGTTGTAAAAAGAATCCTGTCTATTTTATTATTTAACAATTTGATTAAACTCATAGGTTTATATTAAAATAAACCATATGGACGCACAAGATAGAATAATAAAATTACGCAAAACAATTGAATTAAATTCGTACAAATATTATGTTGAAGATAACCCCGAGCTTGAAGATTGGGAATATGATAAATTATTCAGAGATTTAAAAAAACTTG
>CANQLJ010000022.1 GCA_947624685.1 Candidatus Gastranaerophilales bacterium
GTAGGATGCTGAGCTTGCGAGCCGAAATTATGAAATAATCGGCGAGCAGAAGCGAAGCACCCACAGGAGCCACACCAGGTAAAGAACTTGTATAGAATCCCAACACCACGGTGTAGTGTCATGCTGAACTTGTTTCAGCATCTGAGGAGTATAGAATTACATGTTTTATTCTTACATTGGTCAGATTCCGAAACAAGTTCGGAATGACACTATACAAGGGTGTGGACCACTATGCCCCGTCATTGCGGGCCCCGACCCGCAATCTGTTGAGATAGATATGTCCAAGGTGAAGAGATTCTGAGTCAAGCTCAGAATGACGTATTGCAGGGCGGTATTGTTTTCTTGTGCACTTAGTGAGAGACGGCACGGAGCGCTCCACGTGAAGAATTATTATATCTAACTTAATCGGAGCGATGCGCGGGAGTGACGGCTCGAACTTAGTGCACGTAAACACTGTATGCATCCACCCAAGCCGGGAATTTCTTTCTTTTCGGTTCACTTTTCTTTCTTTGTATTTCGGCGCTTGAGAGACAAAGAAAGAAAAGTGAACATCCGAAAACGTGGAGATTACATACTTTAGAGATTCTGAGTCGCTTCATACGGACAGAAAATTCGATGCACGCTATTTTCTAGTCAGCTCAGAATGACGGGTGGATTTTTGTGAGGCTACTTATCCTGGCCAGACCCTGAAATAAATTCAGGGTGACACCAGACAGTAATGTGGTAATTCTTAATACTTGAAAAAGAAAAAGCCCGTCATTGCGGGCCCCGACCCGCAATCTCTAAAGAGGGATATATTCAAGGTTAAGAGACCCTGAATCAAGTTCAGGGTGACGGGTACTTTTTGTGGGTCTACTTCACTTGGCCAGACC
Source organism: Candidatus Gastranaerophilales bacterium (assembly GCA_947624685.1). Lineage (GTDB taxonomy): Bacteria > Cyanobacteriota > Vampirovibrionia > Gastranaerophilales > Gastranaerophilaceae > RUG14156. The sequence continues at coordinate 873 of CANQLJ010000022.1, forward strand.
CTGAAATAAATTCAGGGTGACACGATACAGAGATACAAGCCACCATGCCCCGTCATTGCGGGCCCCGACCCGCAATCTTTAAAGAGGGAAATACCTAAGGTGAAGAGATTCTGAGTCGCTCACAGAGAACAGAAAATAACGCTTACGCTATTTTCTAGTCAGCTCAGAATGACGGGTACATTTTTGTCTGTTACTTCGCTTGGTCAGATTCTGAAAGGCTTCTGGGCAAGCATCGATTTTCGAGGCATCATCGCGGCTCGTTTGGGAACACCGGCTTACACTTTGCTCCTGTGGGTATCTCACTTGTGCGAGCTATAGCTAACGCGTATAGCTCGCAAGTTCGATTATCCTACGTCGCCCATCAACAGTTCCGCCTAAAAATGCCAATGCTCATCGCATTGTCATTTTCTTTACGGCTCCACTCTGGCTCACGCCTTTTAAAAACGACAATCTATGATACTTCGTCGGGCCGAAGGATTGGAGGGCGGCGATGTGAGCTTTGGTCAGATAGCCTTTATTCTTGTCCCAAGCGTAATTAGGGTATTCGATATGGATTTTATCCATGTATCTATCCCTTGAGACTTTGGCCAAAATGCTCGCTGCGGCGATTGAAGCCGACTTTGAATCGCCTTTTATAACGTATTTTTGAGAAAAATCATAATCTTTTACAAGCTTGTTGCCATCAACTAAAGTCAAGATATTAGAGCAATTGAGCTTATTTATGACCTCACAAAGCGCATATTTCATCGCAAGCAAAGACGCATTTAAAATATTAATTTCTTCGATTTTTTCAACACTCACGGCCTTAATTGCCCAAATTGAATTTTGTTTTATGGGTTCATAGAGCTTCTCGCGCGCTTTTGGGGTCAATTTTTTTGAATCGTTTAAGGTTTTAAATAAATCTTTGTCAACATCATCAAAAAAACACACCGCTGCCGCCCAAACGCCTCCCGCCGCGGGGCCTCGGCCCGCTTCGTCGGTGCCTATTATAAAATTTGCTTTGGCGATATTTTTTTCGTTTTTATCGAAATCAAATAAATCCATACTCCTCCGGGGTTTCAAGGGTGATTCTGCCCAATTTTGCGTCTCTAAAGGCTGATAAGATTATCTCGGAAGCCCTTAATGTGTCGGGGTTTGAGCCTTTTTGAAGCCAGCATTTTTTAATCGCTATATTTTCAAGGGATAATTGCTCGTCGTCGCTTAATTTAAAGTAGTTTAAAAGCTCGGTCTTATAGTTTTTAGATAGTGTTTCGAGCAATTTTTGAGCGACATATTCGCTATCATAGGCATTTTCGCCAACGGAATTCACAAAGGCCAATTTTAGCGCGACATTTTGGTCATCTTGAGTTGTGGGGATAATCCCCGGGGTGTCTAAAAGCTCGATTTTATCATTAATTCGAACCCATTGCTGTGTCCTTGTGACGCCCGCTTTTGCGCCTGTTTTGGTTTTTGAGTGCTTAACCAGGCGGTTAATCGTGCTTGATTTTCCGACATTGGGCATTCCTATGACCATTGTCCTCACCGCGCGCGCCAACAGGCCTTTTTGGGCTCTTTTTTGCATAATATCATCAGATAAAAAAATCACTTTTGAGATAATTTTATTTATATCCTCAGCTTTTTTAAAATCGGTCAAAACACAGTCGCATTGGGTAATATCGGATATTATGTTTTTCCAGATTTTATTATATTTTTCATCAGCCAAATCGGCTTTATTCATCAAAATCAAGCGGGGCTTATTCGGGCAGAGCTTATCGGTCGAAGGATAGCGGCTTGAATAGGGGATACGAGCGTCAATCACTTCGATTATGACATCGACGAGGTTTAATTTTTCCTTCAATTGCCTTTGAGCTTTTGCAATGTGGCCGGGGTACCAATGAATGTGCGCCATTTGAACCTTTTTATATTAAAATTCGAATTGTGTTTACAAATAAGACAGATAAATTGAAAATGCCTTGAGTGTACAACTAAATTAAACGATAAACGATTGTAAACACTCAAGGCATCTTTAATTTTGATTTTAAAAGATTTCTATCTTTTTTCCATTTTTTCTCTGATACGTGTAGCTTTGCCCGAGCGTTCTCTCAAATAGTATAATTTTGCACGTCTGACATCGCCGCGTCTTAAGACTTGGATTTTTTCGATTCTGGGCGAATAGATTGCAAAAACTCTTTCAACGCCGACACCTTGGAAGACTTTTCTTACGGTAATTGTTTTGTTGATTAAGCTTCCGCGTTTTTTAATGACAGTGCCTTCAAATGCTTGGGTTCTTTCTTTGTTTCCTTCGATGATTCTAACAAAGACTTTAACCGTGTCGCCGGGATTGATTTCAGGCATTTCGCGAGACGTATATTCTTTTTCTAATTCGGTGATAATCGGATTCATTTTTATACCCTTTTTATTTTTGTGTTCTAAGCAATTCTAATGATATATTAAACAAAATTAATAGACAAGTGTTAAATAAAAAAAATTATTTACATAAATTAATGTTTTATTGTATTTTATTAAAATTTTTATTGATAATATTAAGGTATGAACGCGAATCGCCCCGTTAAAATTATCCTTCTTTTTATAATTTTTCTTGCTTTGATTTTTTATTTTTTTGTATTGGAAAAGATTGAAAATAATGATTTTATTACCTGCAAAATCTTGAAAATTAATAGCGCAAGCGAGTTTTATCTTGATAAAAATAATGATAATTTAATTGATGATGATGAATTGGTCAGATTAGATAATGTCGTTGCTTTTAAACCTTTTTTATCCTATGAAACAAGAAATTATGCCAAAAAATTAAACTTCGATATGGAAAAATATCTTATGGCGGGTTTTATCGCCCAAAAATTTGCTGATGAAAATCTTTTAAACAGCGAAGTTAAAATTTCAAAAAAATATATAAAAAATAAAAATAGCGATGTTGAAGTGTATTTCAAAGGGCAGAATTTGGGCGTTTTTCTGCTTAAAAACGGGCTTGGATTTGTTGATGTCGATAAAAATGATTCTAAAACAACATATTATAAAAATTTTGAAAATCTGAATAAGGCGCTTGATAATGCCGAAAAAATCTCGAATTTAAAATTTTCTATTGTTAATTTAAGGACAAATGTCGTTCATAAACTCAATTGCCCGCATATAAAAGATATTAAAAATGCGGTTTTGGTTCTTGAAAACAGTGCATTTTACACAAGAAACCATTTTTGCAGGGTCTGCTACATAGAAATACCTAAGTATCAGACTTTTGATTATGAAATATTAAAAAATAAATATAGCTACAATAAAACATTTTATGTTAAATCAAACGAAATTGAATTATATTTTATAAATCCCGTTAAATTTAATACGCCCTCAAAAAATTGTTCAAACGATGTATGTAAAAGAATAATAAAAGAAATCGATTCGGCAAATGATTCAATTGAGCTTGCGCTATATGGTTTTGGGGAGCAAAGTGAGATTTATGAAGCGCTAAAAAACGCAAAATCAAGAGGGGTTAAAATTGAAGCGGTTGTCGATTATTCAAAAAATTCGGATAAAATTTACCCTAACACCTTAAAATTCATAAACGAATTTGGCGCAAAAACAGACGACAGCGAAAACTTGATGCATAATAAATTTATGATTTTTGACAATAAAACTCTTTTAACGGGTTCAATGAATATTTCAGCTTCAGGAAGCGGCGGATATAATTCTAACAATGTTATTTTAATCAAAGATAAAAATATTATAGACAGCTACAAAAAAGAATTTCAACAGATGTATGAGGGCAAGTTTTCAATATTTAAAAAGAAAATTGTGAAAAATAACACTGAAAACGACGAAATAAAAGTCTATTTTTCGCCCAAAGACGATATATTAAATTCTTTGATTTTGCCCGAGATTAAAAAGAGCAAAGATGTGATTTTTGTTTCGATTTTTTATTTGACCGACAAAGATATGATAAAAGAACTAATTGACGCTAAAAACCGCGGGGTTAGGGTTTATGTCATAGCGGATGCGCTTTTTGCAAATAATTTTAAGGATAGAATCGCATATTTAAGACAAAATAATATTGCAACAATTGTTGAAAATTGGGGCGGAAAAAACCACGAAAAGACAATTATGATTGACTATAATAAATTAATTTTGGGAAGCTGCAATTTTTCTAAGAGCGGATTTTTTAAAAACGACGAGAATGTTTTGTTAATTAATAATTCGACAATAGCTCAAAAATATGGCGATTATTTTTTATATTTATTTAACTCAGTTGATAAAAGATATTTAACAAGAATTCCAAGGACGGAAGGATTTGAATCGAAAAACTCTTGTTATGACGGGCTTGACAATAATTTTGACGGAAATATCGATTCTGATGATGACGGATGTAAAAATACTTTAAGATAAATGGTTCATTTTTGTTAAAGTTATTTGCACTTGAGAGCTAATTTTTGTTATTATATTATCAGGTAAAGAGTTAAAGGATTAAAAAATGGAATTTTTTAGGACACATCGAAAAGCAATAGTAATAATTTTATCTATATTTTTAATTTCCTGGATGGTTGGTATAACAGCTCTAATCAGCGTATTTTCATAATTACACAAATAAATAGCACAGATAATGATATTAAAAAAGGTCAAATTGTCAATAGCGGTTTTTTTAACTTGCTTCGCAATGTTTTCTTGCGAAGGTTTTTGCGATACACAATCGCATCTTGACGACAAAAAAGACCAAATTGAAGCAAAAAGAACCCATGCAAAACAAGAAATCAAAAAGCTTAAATTGCTTGAAAAGCTTGAAACAAATAAACTCTATAAAAATCAACAAAAGCTCGAATACGCTCAGCACAACCTTGAACAGAATCAACAGAGAAGAAAAAACGCTGAAAGCGAAATTAACAACTTAGAACAAAAATTAACCGTTTTGCTTGCAAAATATGAAAAACATCAGCAGTACACTTCAAAAAGACTTGTCCAGATGTTTAAACACAAACAAAACAGCTACATCGAATTTTTGCTCAATTCAAATGATATTAACGCATTTTTAGATAGATTATATTTTGAAAACATAATTATATCCTATGACAGAAAGAAATTGAGAGAAACAAAAGTCGCGGCAAGAGAAATGCTCGTGCTCAAAAGCAAGCTCGAGCAGCAAAAAGAAAGCCTCAAGGTTTCAATAAAACAAATAAACAGGCAACAGGAAGATATTCAAGTTGCAATCCAAAAAAACAAAAAATTAATCGAAAAACTCGAAACAGACAGAGCAACCTGGGAAAAAGCCGAAAGAGACTTGGCTAAACAATCAAAAGCAATTGCTCAAATGATTAACCAGGAAGTTAAAAGAAGCGAAAAAACAGGCCACAGTATCAGCGTCACAAGCGCATTCACGCGTCCCGTCCCGGGTAAAATCACATCTCCTTTCGGCTGGAGGATGCATCCGATATTTAAAAGAAAAATATTCCACTCCGGCGTAGACATTGGTTGTCCCTATGGTACGCCAATCAAAGCGGCAAACTCCGGCAGGGTTATTTTCGTCGGATGGTATAGCGGATATGGAAAAGTTGTTATTATTGACCATGGCACAATTGATAACGTTCCAACTACAACTTTATACGCTCATATGTCCGTGACATTAGCTAAACAAGGCCAAAATGTCACAAAAGGTACGGTAATTGGCAAAGTCGGCACAACGGGATATTCGACAGGGCCCCATCTGCACTTTGAAGTGCGCCAAAAAGGTAACCCCGTTAATCCGCTAAATTTTATCAGATAATTGTATAAAACGATTTTTTGATGTAAATTAGATTGTATCAGACTTGTTTGAGGAAGAATTGTTAAACAGAACCAAAAATAAAATTTATATTATATTTTTCCTTGCTTTATTTTTGTTTTTAAATCAAGGCAAGTCTTTTGGCGCATGGGATATTGTGAAGGCAAAAACCATTGAGCTTGATGAAAACGAAAAAGAAGTTAAACAAGAGCAAATTGACGTCCAATATGACCCTGATGTACCGAACTTTGAATATAACAATAATCTTTATACATATTTTGAAAAAAAGATTAGAAATTTTGTAAACAGAAGAAAACACAAAGATTCAGAGCTTGAAAACGAGCAAGTAACATCCGACATTGAAGGTGTTGAGAGCGTTGAAAACAGCGGAAACGATGAAAATATCGCGGGTGCGGATGGCAATATCCAAAACAATCAAAAAATATCTCTTGATAAAGTAATATATGAAGAAACGCCAAAAATTGACGATAAAAACAGATTTGAAATAAATGCCGATAAAATCTATTACGATGATGAAATTGGAGACGTTATAGCTCAAGGGCATGTTGAAATAATTGCCCATGCGCAAGATGTCGTATTAAAAGCGGATAACGCCATTTTACATAAAGAAAATCAAACAATTCAACTAAATGACAATGTAAAAATAATCAAAGACAACACCGAAATGAAGGGCGAGTTTTTGCTTGTTGATTTGAATGAAGAAAATATTTTGATGGATAATCCGACATATAGTGCTTATTCGTTTGAAATTAAAGCTCAGGAAGGTTATTTAATTGCAAACAATATACAGATGTTGAACGGGACTATAAAAAGCGCAAATCAAAAGACCTTTCCTTTAGTATCCAAAGGGTTTTTACTCTATGATTCATTAGATAGGGAATTTGACTTTACTACATCCGATAAATTAAACGCAAAAATTTCATCGATTGAAAAAAATGCTTCGGCAAAAAAACAAGCCTATAGGATTGATGCTAAAAATATAGTTTTAACGAGCTATAAAGACCATAATTCAATACAATTATTAAAATCAAATATTTATTACAACGATAAAAAAATAATTCGAAATTCGGATATTGAAATAATTTCGGACAAAAAAAGACAAGTAATTGAAACAAATACCCCAGAAATCGGCAATTTGAGAAATTTTGGTACATACTTGGGCTATGGGTTCGTTGAAAAACTCTGGGGCGGACAAACAATAAAACTCATGCCGGTTTTAGCATACTCTAACAGCGACCTTGGGATTGGTTTAATTGCCAGACACAGAAGTAAAAACAGTATTATAGAAGGCGGCTGGAATACCGCAAGTGAAAACTTTGTTGTAAAAGGAAAATACAGGCTTTCTGATTCATTAACATTAAATTACGGGAGAAATTCCTATATCCCCGATGGCTTTATGGGTTCAAACCGTTTCGGATACGGCGTTCAATTACAGTATTTAAACAGCTATAAAAATGAAGATTTAGATATAGGCTTCAGCCAAGGCTTTTACGCGGGCCTTTTTAGCGACTATCAAAAGCACAGACAAGAACACGCCTATAGCACAACAAGATTCAGATATATGGCGGAAGCAAGAAAAAGACTTTTTGACTATAAAAATGAAGAACAGGATATGTCGCTATCCCTAAGCCTCGTTGCCCAAGGAGCCGCATCTGTCTATGGCTCCGGCGAAACGGTCGGGGTTGCTCGTTTGGGCCCGTCTTTATCAACTAAACTTAAGCGCTGGGAATCAAGCATCGGTTATTTTCTTGCCGGAGTGCACGGAGAAAGCCCGTTCCACTTTGACGAATATCGTTACGGTAAATCATCAATTGTCATTAATGAAAAAATTAATTTAACGGATAAGTTTGCTCTTGGCTTTAGGACATATGTTTCGCCTCTTAAAGACAACTATAATGATGATTTATTAACAGAATGCAGATTCTATACGGTTATCGGGCCAAAGGATTTAAAAGTTGCGTTTTCTTATGACTTTGTAAGAGACCTTGTGAGAATGGACTTTATGTTTTTAATAGGTTCGGATTCTTCAAAAATTAACTTTGAAAAATTGACAACAAAAAACCTCGATGACCATGAAAACAAACAAGATTTCTATAAAAATTCCAAACCGATTAAAATAAACCCTGATGAAAATATCGATAACGAAATGATTTAGGCTTCCATAATTTTTTTGAAGTTTTCATAATCTTCCATCGTATCTATTCCGATTGGGTTTAAATCTGTTATTGCAACTTTTATTTTCATGCCGTTTTGAAGCGCTCTTAATTGTTCCAAGCTTTCTTGCTTTTCAAGCGGAGTTTGTTCAAGCTTTGTTAATCTAAATAATGATTCTTTTTTATAGCCGTATAAACCGATGTGGATATAATATTTTGCGCACCCTTCATTTCTTTTATAAGGTATCGGGCATCTTGAAAAATATAGTGCATTAAAGTTATTGTCAAAAACGCATTTGACGCAATTTGGGTTATTAATTTGTTCTTGATTATTTGTTTCACGAACTAAAGTCGATATGTCGCAATTATCGTCTTCAATGAGCGTTTTTATGGCGCAATCAATCGCTTTGGGGGTGATTTGAGGTTCGTCCCCTTGAAGATTAATGATATAATCAAATTCGCGATGATTAAGCGCAACTTGAGCGATTCTATCGGAACCTGATTTATGATTTTTATCCGTCATTTTATAAACCCCGCCAAAACCACCGACACAAGAAGCGATTCTTTCATCATCCGTTGCAACGATAACACTTGAAGCGTATTTTGATTTTTTTGCCGCTTCCCAGACATATTGAATAATTGGTTTATTATTTACTTTTAAAAGAGGTTTTGCGTTTAATCTTGTTGAACCGTAGCGAGCGGGGATAATTATTGCAATATTTTCCATTTTATTTCCTTATATGATTAATTTCTAGTAATATTTATTTTCAAGTTCTATAACTTTCTTTTGAATTTCATCAACGAGGTCTTTTTCTTCCGGCTCAACTGATAAAAATCTTTCATAAGCAACAAGGGCGCTTCTTTCATCCCCTATCTTTTCATAGGTTTTTCCCAAGTGATAATAAGACATATAATTTGTTGCGTCAAGCTTGATTGATTTTTGAAGATCAATTATAGCGGCAGCATTTCTTCCCATGCCGGAAGCGACAAGCGCTCTATAATAAAATAATTGAGCGTTAGTCGGATATTTTTTAATTCCTTCATCTAATATATCAAAAGCTTCTATGTAGTTTTTGTTGTTATATTTATCATAGGCACTATTTACTATTTGAGTGATAATATTTTGATTTACAAACGATAAAAGATTAATTGCTTTTTGATTTTCATTATCTAAATTAATCGCTTTTTCGAGGTTTGATTTTGCACTTTGGAAGCTGTTTAATTCAAAATACGATAAACCCAAATTATAATAAATCTCAGAATCGGTCGGAAATTCTTTTTTTGCAATATGAAGGTATTTTAAAGCGCTTCTTGGCATAGAAATTTGCTTATAGCTGTTTGCAATTGCAAGATAGGTTTGAGGGGTTTTTGGGTTTGTTTGGGTATATTTTTCAATTTCTTTTGAGATTTTTTCATACTTTTTCGGGTCTTTTTGTTGAGATATTTTTTGTTCTTTTTCAATTAATTTTTGTTCGTTTAATTCATCTTGAGCTTGTTTGATTTTTTGTTTTTCAAGCTCTTTTTTCTTTTGTTCCTGTAATTTTTTTTGTTCTTCTTGAGCAAGTTTTTCTAAGCGCTCTTTTTCAAGCTTTTCTTTTTGGGCTTTTTGTTTTTGAAGTTTTTCTTGTTCCAGTCTTTGTTTTTCGAGTTTTAATTTCTCTTGGCGCTCTTTTTCAAGCTTCAATCTTTCTTGCTTAAGCTGCTCCAGTCTTTGTTTTTCTTGGCGTTCTTTTTCAAGCTTAATTTTATTTTGTTCTTCTTTTTGTCTTAAGATTTGTTCTTTATTTTGATTGTTTTGTTTTTGTTTAGGTGCAAGAGCAGTTTTTTGGGGTTGTGTTTGGGTTTTGGGTTTTAGAGCAAGAGCTGAGAAAACTTTTATTTTATTTGCACTTTCATAATCGTTCATATCTTGCGCAATTGAGATAAACGTGTCATAGTCATTTTGCTTTAAGACATAATTAGGGTCTTTTTTATTGATTTTTTTGATAATTTTATCGATGGGCAATTTATTTTCATACATTTTATATATTTCATATTTTGCGTTTGTGGAATTTGGAAACATCGATAAAATATTAAAATATTCTTTTTCGCTTTCGGTATAATTTCCAAGCTTATAAAGAGCCTTTGCTTTTAAAAATCTTATTTTAAGGTCATAGGGATTTGAAGCAATAATTGAAGCAAACAGCTCATTTGCGGCTTGGTATTCGTTTTCGCTATATAATAAATTAGCTAAATAATATTTTATATAAATGTCGTCGGGGTTGAGTTTGAGCGCTTTTAAATAAGCGTTTTTAAATTCCTGTTTCTTTTGTTGTTTAACGTAGATGTCGCCTAAAATTTCATATAATATATTTGCTTCATAGCGGCTTTTGGGGTTGATTTTGGTGTTAATTGTATTTGCAAGTTCACTTAAAAGATTATAGTCATCCGTCTTTTCAACGAGCATTTTTAAATATTCTATAGCTAAAATATTTCTGTTATTTAAAAGATATAAATTAAAAAGTTTGTAAATGGCGCTTTGATTGTCGGAATCTTCTTTTAGAGATTCTTTATAAAATTTTGCGGTTTGTTTTGGGCTTTGGTTTGTTTTAAAAGAAATGTCACCTAAAAGCTCATAACACTTCGATAAATTATACCCCGAAGCGATAAGCTCGTTTAATTCATACATTGCACCGTTATATTTATTTTCTTGAATAAGGCGATTGACGTCATTCATTCTTGATTCAAAGGAATAGTCAAAATCAAGGCGTTTTATGGCCTTATCGAGTTTTTGTTTGGTTTTTATATAGTTTGGTGAATTTTTGTCTCTGATTAAATATAATTCGCTTCGAATTGAATCAATCTGACTTAAGTCAGCCGCACCAAAGGCAATTGGAGACAATAAAACAAATAAAGCCAATATTAAAAGAAATTTATGTTTTATATAAGATAATCTCAAAATCCGCAAATATTCTACCTCTTGTTAGTCTATGATTATTTTATTACAAATATCAAATAATACAAATAGATTAAATTTTATTACTTGCGCTTTTTGTATTTGCAATTACAATAATCTTATGAAAAAGAAATTTTTATTAATTTTTACGGTTTTTTTAGCATTCGTTTTAAATATCAATTCATCATACGCTAAGATGAGCCCTAGCTCATCCGCCCTTTATACAAGCGCACTTGCTCAAGAGCAGGAAGGAAACTATAAAATGGCGCTTGATTATATTGAAAAAGCGCTTCATTACAGTCCCGATGACATTGCACTCATCATTAAACATGCGGGACTTTTAACGACATTGGGTAAATACGATGAAGCCATAGTTGAATATAAAAAAGCAATAACATTAAGAAGCCAAGACGGATTTTTATATATCAGCCTGGGCAACCTTTATATGCAGCAATATGACTATAAAAACGCGCTTGATTGCTACCAGAGCGCACAGAACCTATTAAGTGACTATAAATATAATTATATAAATATTGCAAACGCTAAAAACCTTCTTGGAGATAATGAAGGCGCAATAAAATCTTATGAAGAATTTTTAAACGCGTATCCCGATAACCTCGAAGGCCAAGTGGCGCTAGCCAACATTTATCTTGAAAATCAAGATTATCAAAAAGCGATAGAATATTTCGCACTCGCTTTAAGAACCCATAAAGATGAATTTAGAGACTATTCAAGATATGGCGTTGCGCTATTGAAAAAGCAAGATTACGATAAAGCAAAAATTGCCCTTCAAAGCGCAGTGGGGGTAAATCCGCATGACGCCATAAGCTATGCTAATTTAGGGATAGTCGATATGAAATTAAATGACCTTGATTCGGCTTTATCTGATTTTGAAACGGCGCTTAATTTAGATGATGAGCTTCATTCGATAAGATTTGATTATGCAAAATTATTGGAAGAAAAAAAGCAAACAACAAAAGCTATTGAACAGTATCAAAAATTTGTCGAAAATTACCCTAATTACATTCAAGGTTATATCGCTTTAGCTAATTTATATGAAAAAACAAATAACACGGATTTTGCGCTATCAACCCTTCAAGAAGGACTTAAAAACAACCCTGGGGATCAATATTTGACTTTTGAACTTGCTAAGGTTTATCAAAATTCCGCTCAATATGATGATGCTTTAGGGTATTACAGCGAAATTTTACAAAAAGATAAATCAAATATCTCGGCTCTTTATAATATCGCTCTTATCTATAGCGCAAAAGGTAAATATATCGATTCCGATATGATTTATGCAGATATTTTAAAGGCGGATGAACAAACGCTATCAAAAAATAACATATCTGTTGATGACATTAAAAAAGATTATCTTGATAATAAAATAAGGCTCGCTCAAAGCTATCTAAATGACGCGAAACCCAAAAAAGCAAGAGAAATTTTCCAAAGTCTTTTGGATGAAAAAGATGAAAAAAGTGATGACTATAGAATTTACCTTGGTCTTGCCGATTCTTATTTTGCTCTTAATATGGATACATACGCTAAAAACTATTATGAACAGGCGCTTGCGATTGATTCAATGAATACGGATGCACTAAATCGCTATAGCCAGGTTTTATATCAATTGAAAGAATATGATTTATCAATCGGAATCTTAGATAAAATTGTTCAAATCGAACCGAATAACGATAGCGCGATATATAATAAAGCTTTGATTTTATTTGAAACAAAAGATTATAATAACGCTCTAATTAATGTTAAAAAAGCAATTTCTTTGAACCCAAAATCCGCTCAATATTATTATCTTTTAGCTCAAATTGAAGAAAATAATTCTGATATTGAAGGAGCCATATCAAGCTATGAAATTTATCTTGAACTTGAAAATGATGAAATATCAAAAATCAAAGTTCAAGAAAAATTAAAATCGCTTCAATTAAACGGGATTGAAACAAAAGATAGTGAAAAATGAAAAAGAAATATTTAAAATCCAGATTTCTTTTAGTATTAATTATATCTTTATTTTTAATTAATTATCCTCTTTTTTCTTTAAGTTTATGTTCAAGTTCAAATTTAAGTAATGGGGCGAGCGCTTCTATAGTTGATTTTTTTAAAAAAGAAGATAATAAAACCTATCTTTTTTTAGACACAAAAGACCCAAGAGATGTTCAAGGGATTGACGCAAAGCTCGCAAGCTACCAGGTTTTTAAAAAAAGCGATAAGTTATATTTTTATATCTATAATAAAAATGGCTTTAAATCGGACTATTTAAAATACCAAATCGTTAAACAAGACGATAATGCCCACATTGGAGGCTATACAAGAATCCAAAACAAAACAATAAGACTGAAAAATAAAAACTATTATCTTGATTATTTTGTTTTAAATCAAAGCGGAAAATATTATATTCAAATTTTTGATATAACTAATCTCAATCAATGGATTGCTTTTGGAGAATTCAGAGTTGTCGATGAATAAAATCAAAACAAAAATAATAAATTTCATCCAAGACAATTGTTTAGCGCTTTATAATAAGCTTTTTTCTTCAAAATATATTATCAAAGGAAAATGTAAAAAATGCGGCAATTGCTGCAGAAACATTCTTTTTTCAACAGATAAAGGGTATATAAAAGACGAAAAACTTTTTTTGGATTTACAAAAAAAGTTCAGATACTATAGAAACTTTAAAATCTCAGGGAAAATAAAAGATAAACAAGATTTTCAAAATGGGGCTTTGACTTTTGAATGCAAATATATAAATAAAAATAACAGATGCAGGATTTATTTTTTTAGGCCGGATTTTTGTAAAAAATACCCCAAAATAAGCTCAGATTTAATCTATAGCGGAGTTAAGATGCTTGATAATTGCGGGTATTATTATGAAATTGATAAAAAATTTGAACAGTATTTAAAATAAAATATAAAAAATAAAATATAATACAAAAAGGCCACCTTTATGAAATTTTAAGGAGGCCTTTTATTTTTTATTTATTTTTATTTATTTTTATTTATTTTTATTTATTTTTATTTATTAAAAGAAGCTTGGTTTTTTAATTGTTTGGTTGCCTTGTGCGCTTTGCATTGTTTCCCAATTAGCTGCCATTATTTTCTTGAATGATTTTAGTGCAGTATCTTCAAGTTCGCCAAGTTCTTCAGCGTTAATGATTAATTCTCTTAAAGGTAATAACGCTCTTTGGTCTCTTAAAACACCCAACGCAGCGGCAGCGCCGGCTCTAACTAAATCATTTTCTTTTTCGTTTTTCATAACTTCTATAAGAGCGGGAACCGCTTTTTTGTCGTTTAATTTACCTAATGAAGTAACAGCGTAGATTCGAACATTAACCCATTCGTCTTTTAACATATTGATAATTTTATCAACGCATTTGGGATTGCCGATTTCGCCTAATGCCCTTGTAGCATCGCATCTTACGTTTACTTTTTGATGGTCTAATGATTCAATTAAAGCATCCGTTGCAACGTCGCCAATTTCTATTAAAGCGTCTGTTGCAGTTATACAAACTTGAGGATTTTCATCGTTTAGCGCTTCGACTAACGGTTCAACGACAATTTCTCCGCCCAAACGGCCGAGTGCACGAGCAGCTCTGACTCTGACATCGACGTTTCTGTCTAATCTTAAAGATTCGATTAGAGGTTCAGTCGCATTGACATCGCCCAATTCACCCAATGCTCTTGCGGCATAGAGACGAACGGAGCCGTTTTTATCATTTTTCAAAACATCAATTAAAGGCTCAACTGCAGAAAAATCACCCATTTCACCAAGGATTCTTGCCGCATTATATCTGACTTTTTCGGAGCTCGATGTTCTAAGGTCTTTTACAAGCTCATCAAAAGATTTCTTAGATGTTTTTTTGCGATTGTTCACACTAATTGTCATTGATTTCCTCCAATAACATATTTACACACTACTATACTTATATTTATAAAAAATAATTAATTCAAAAAATTGCCTAAATGTTGCTAATGTTTAAATTTTTGTAAACAAAATATTTTAAATTTATCTATATACTTATTTATATATACGTTATAATATGTTTTTTTCGTCATTTGTTATTTCTTTTTTCGTTCGCTTAGTTATACTATCATTTTTTTTAGTGTTTGTCTTACATTATTTGTCTTAAAACACTCTTTTTATTATTTATTTTATTAAATATTAGATACAATACGTTATATTTAACCGCATTAATTTAATAATTCTTAATAAAAACTTAACAGTTTTTTCATATTTATGCTTTTATTATTTTTTTAGCATGGATTTTAAATTTATTAATTATTAAGAATTGTTAAATTTATTCATTAAAACCTCAATTTTTTTCTAAATTATCCGATAACTTTCACAGGAAAAAGGTTGACAATTTAGGATTAAATTATTAAGTAGGTGAATATGGACATTAACTCTTTAAGCGGAGCTTTCTATGGCTCGTTTGGTGCATACAATCAAAAGCTAACACAAAAGACTAAAGAAAAACTCGACAAATTGGGTATTATCTATGATGCTAAAATTTCGGAAGCTCAGGGAAAAAGCCTTTTAAAAGCTCATCAACAAGGTAATTTAAAAGAAAACGTTTTTGATTTTAATCAAAATTCAAAAAACTCTTATGGCGACGAGCTTTTTAAAAGAGCGCTGGAATTGGCCAAGAAGCTTGGCGTCGAAGCAAATGAAAATAATGACATTAAATCGGTTTTATCTTTAATTGAACAAGAACTCAAAAAAAGAGCGCAAGAAAGGAATCTTGATATTGATTCGATTAAAGAATTGAAAAGATTTAGTGACGAATTTGAATTGTTAAATATTCAAGCAAACGGCGCAAATACAATGAATTTTAACCTAATGGACAGCTTAGATATTATGGGAAAATATAATAAAAATTTCCTTAACTATTAAATATAATTTTTATTTAAAAGAAATAAAAATTAGTATAGAAGCTGAAGCTTTGGCTTTGGGTGCCGTTTTTTTCGTTTGTGACTCCTGCATAAAGCGAAAAATCAAGCGCTTTAGATTTTAAGGGAGAAAAGCTCAGCCCTATATCATGGTCGCTTGTTGAATTTAAAAGATTATATTTATTATAAAATCCGACATTAACATAATCATTAAGCTTAATTACGGGGTTAAAATAGAGCTTTCTTGATGTAAGGTTTTGGTCGTAATCGCGATAGTTCGTTTCAACGCCCGATTGAAAACTTAAAAATTTAAAAGGATTATATTCTATCCCGCTTTGGATTCTTTGGCCGTCGTTATAGTTTTTGTTTCTGTATCTGGATGTGTTATAAACAAAGCTCAAGACATCGTTTGTGGGGATAATGACTTTTGTATCCTCTTTTTTAAATGTTTCGCTATATGTTTCAATTGCAATATTTTCTTCGATTTTTAGTTTAAAGGGTTCTAAATTTTCATCAACTATCACATCTTGTTCATCAAATGATATAATATCTTCTTCATTATTATCTTCTTTATTACTTATAGTTTGCTCTTTTTCAAGCTGTTGCTGTTCATATTTATCTTCTTGAGCGCATTCGATTAAATAATCAAAATATTCTTGAGAATATAAGTAATCATTTTGGCCATAGGCAACATTCGCTCTAAAGATATTTAGCGCAATACAAAACAATAAAATAAAAATGAATTTTGAAATTTTATCCATACCAAAAAAATTATAGATTAAACTTTTTTGATTTCAACTTAAATTTTTAATTGTAAAATTTCTTAATTTGTTCAAATTTTTCTTTGGCAAGACCCTCGTCAATTGTCTTTTTGGCCAGATTAATTCCATCCATAACGGAAGAAGATTTTTTAGATATATATAAAGATAATGCGCTATTTACTATCGCGCAATCATATCTTGAATCTTTTATTTTATTATCCAAAATATCATACAATATTTTTGCGTTTTGTTCGTTGTTTTCGCATTTTAATTCGTCGTTTTTTGCTTTTTTAAAACCCAATAATTCCATATTAACGACATAAGAAAAAATCTTGTTTTTCCAGCCTTCGGCGACATTTGTATCATTTTCAAGCCCGACATAAGGCGTTGTATCGTTTGATACGACTATAACATTTTCCATATTCAAATCGAGAAAAAGTTTTGCGCTTTGTTCGCTTTCTTCTTGGCTATTGGTATAATAAAAAATATTTTTTGCCCTAAGAGGGTTAAGGTATTCAATAACGCGATTTAAAACATTATCAAAGGGAATATTTCTTCTTAATTTATTTGTATACTTTTTAAATTTTATGTCATCATTTAGATAAAAATAGATTAACCCCGCTTCTTCAAGCGGAAAATCGGATGTTTTTATAACATTATCCAGGTTTATTCCCATTAACTTTAAAATTTCAAAAGAATTATTTATCTTATCCAAAAAAGAATATTTATAGCAAAATAGTCCGTTTGCGGCGCAAATTATATCTTGAAGAATTGAAATATCCAAAAAATTATTGCAATTTAGAGGGTGTTGATTTTGAATTGAAGGGAGTTTTGATAAAAAATCAAGATTAAATTTATCTTTCAGATTAATTGATTCGTTTGTTGATAGTATCGCACCAAGCGTTTCATTATAATCAAGCCCTTTTAATTCAAGTGCCGTTATAAAACAAGCCGCTAAAATATCATCGCAAAGCCCGGATAAAATTTCTTCAAAAACCTCTTGAATTTGGGTTTTAGATAAATTAGAGTTATTAAAAATACAACTGATTGCTTCTTTAATCATAGAAAAAATATAACATTTATTAACAATTTTAACAAATAAATTTTTGTTACCCTTGCAAAATAAATATGTTTATAGTTTTATTATCTTATACAGATTATTAAATAAGGAATTTAACAAAGTGGTTAAAATCAGACTAAAAAGACTCGGTTATAAGAAAAATCCAAGCTATAGAATTGTTGTTATAGACAATCGCTCAAAAAGAGAAGGCGCACCGATTGAAGAACTTGGATATTATAACCCGAAATCAAAAGAAATGAAATTAAATGTTGTAAGAGCAAAAGAAAGACTTTCTCAAGGCGCTCAAGCAAGCGAAACCGTTATGTATTTAATAAACAACGCAAATGATGACGGTTCATTAAATTATATAAAATCCAAAACCAAAAAGCTCTCTAAAAAAGCACAAGCTAAATTAGAAGAAGCTAAAAAACAAGAAGAACAAGCTCAACAACAACAAGAACAACAAGAAGAAGCCCCTGCGCAAGAAGCGTAAATAAAGAGGCTTATCAACTTAATTTTATAACAGAATTTGCCTCTTTAGACTTTTCAAACTAAAGGGGCAAATTTAGTATATAAATAAAAGGAGAGTATGGAAAAAAGTATTACAAAACAAAGCTTTAAAATTGAGCCGGCAAAAAGAATCTTGAATATGCCCGAATATATCTTTGCTCAATTGGCGGCATTAAAGCAAGAAGCAATTGAAAAAGGGATTGATATAATTGATATTTCAATCGGAAACCCAGATGGCGCAACGCCAAAACCGGTTGTAAATGTCGCACTTAAAGCAATAAAAGACCCGATTAACCACGGGTACCCCAATTTTCAGGGTAAAATCGAACTTCGAAAAGCCATCTCAAAATGGATGAAAAAAAGATATAATGTTGAAATTGACCCGATAAACGAGGTCCAAACGCTAATCGGAGAAAAAGAAGGATTGGCAAATGTCGCTTTAGCCTATACCAATCCCAATGATATTAATATAATCCCCGACCCATATTACCCTGTCTTATGCCGAGGGACGCTTATTGCCGGAGGAAAACCCTATTTTGTTAAATTAAAAGAAGAAAATAAATTTTTAATTGATTTAACTGAAATTCCATCTGACATTGCAAAAAAAGCAAAAATGTTTTTCATAAATTACCCAAATAACCCAACAGGCGCAATTGCTCCAAGGGAATTTTTAGAAGATGTGGTTGAATTTTGCAGAAATTATAATATTCTTTTAATTTCTGATTTAGCTTATGGTGAAGTCTGTTTCGGGTCATATCGGCCTTATTCGATTTTTAATATTAAAGGCGCAAAAGACATTGCAATGGAATTTCATTCTTTTACAAAGACATTTAATATGGCAGGATGGCGCTCAGGCTTCGCCATAGGCAAAAAAGAATTTATTCAAAACCTCTATAAAATGAAATCAAATGTTGACTACGGCACATCTACCATCGTTCAAGATGCCTGCATTAAAGCTTTAACAATGCCCATAAGATATGTTAAAGAAATTATGGATAAGTATGACAAAAGAAGAAATTATGTTGCGCAGGAATTTAACAAGCTTGGGTTTTATGCTCCAAGAAGCGAAGCGACAATGTATTTTTGGATTAAAATTCCTTCGAATTTTAGCGGTTCAATGGAATTTTGCAGATATGTTTTAGATGAAACAGGCGTTATAATAACCCCCGGATGTGCTTTTGGACAAATGAGCGATGATCACTTTAGAGTTTCAATAGTTCAGCCGATGGAAAGGCTTGAAGAAGTCTTTAAAAGGTTTAGGGAAGCAAATATTATCTATAAATAAAAAGTCTTTGAGGTCTTTGGGTCTTTGGGGTCTTTAGGGTCTTTGGGCGGGAGTTTTTAAAAAAGGAGTTTTTAAAGAATGATAGAACAAATATTAACTCATCTTATAACTTGGATACAAAATTTTATTCAAACATTTGGAGCATTTGGAATATCGATTTTAATGGCAATTGAATCTTGTAATATTCCTTTGCCATCTGAAGTGATATTACCTTTTGGGGGGTATTTAGTTTCAAAAGGCGCTTTTTCAATTCATACGGCCGCGTTTTTTGGCGCTATAGGATGCGTATTAGGTTCAATTCCATCATATTATCTTGGGTATTTTAAAGGAAGGGAATTTATAGAAAAATACGGAAAATATTTTTTAATTTCTCACCATGACCTTGAGCTGGCTGACAAATGGGTCGATAAATATGGTGATTGGTCGTTTTTCATCTGCAGAATGCTCCCTGTTGTTCGAACGTTCATCTCGCTTCCGGCGGGGATTTTAAAAGCAAGAAAAAGAACATTTTTCTTATTTACCTTTTTAGGGTCATTAATCTGGAGCTATTTTTTAGTTTATGTAGGGATAAAACTGGGCGAAAATACCGATAAATTGAAACATCTTTGGCATAAATTCGACGCTTTAATAATACTTGTAATTGTGATTTTAGGCGTTATTTATGTTTATCGTCATGTTAAAAATTTAAAAGAATCGTAAAAGTTTTATATTAAAATACACATTTTATATTTTTATGAGAGAATATTAATATAAACTTTTAAAATAAACTTGAGACGGGAGTTAGCGTATGTCATTTATCGAAATAGACAATAATAAATGCAAATCTTGCTATTTATGTATTGACGTATGCCCTTTTAAGCTTATTAAAAAAAGTGAAACAATTGGAAAAACAGGCCAAAACATCGTCGAATTTAAAGATGAAAATTCTAAATGCAGCGCATGCAAAATGTGCGCGATGATGTGTCCCGATATTGCAATCACTAAGGTGTGGAAAACATAGTTATGAATCAAAAAGAACTTTTAAAAGGTAATATTGCAATAGCTAAAGCGGCTATTAATTGCGGCTGTAAGTGTTATTTTGGCTATCCGATTACTCCCCAAACCGAAATCGGTGAATATTTATCAAACGAAATGGAAAAAAGAAATCTCGCCTATGTCTGCGCGGAATCTGAAATTGCAGCGATTAATATGTGTATCGGAGCTTCTTCAAGCGGAGCAAAAACCATGACATCATCTTCATCCTGCGCCGTATCTTTAATGCAAGAAGCAATATCTTACGCATGCTCGGATGAACTGCCCATTGTCATAGTAAACGTTATGAGAGCAGGCCCCGGGCAAGGTTATATTTACCCCTCTCAG
Organism: Candidatus Gastranaerophilales bacterium; assembly: GCA_947624685.1. Lineage (GTDB taxonomy): Bacteria > Cyanobacteriota > Vampirovibrionia > Gastranaerophilales > Gastranaerophilaceae > RUG14156. The sequence goes on from CANQLJ010000022.1 coordinate 21,593, forward strand.
GGAGATTACGACCAATCGACAATCGGGGGCGGAAACGGAGACTATAGAATAATCTGTCTTTCTCCTTCAACGGTTCAGGAATGTATTGATATGACTTATAAAGCTTTTTATCTTGCTCAAAAATATAAAAACCCGACCATTCTTCTTTTAGACGGACTTTTGGGGCAAATGGCAGAGCCTGCGATAATTAATGATAACCCCTATGAAGAAATTGATAATTCTTCTTGGGTATTGAAGGGTGCTAAAAATCGCCCCTCAAGGCAGATAAATTCACTGGAGCCTAATCAAACAAAATTAAATTCTCATATTTTTAAGATGTTTGAAAAATATAAACAGCTTGAAGAAAATGAACAAGATTATGAAGATTTTATGTGTGATGATGCCGATATTATAATCTGCGCTTTTGGTTCACTCGCTCGATGTGCCAAAGATTTATGCTCTTATTACAGACAAAAAGGTATTAAAATGGGGCTTTTTAGGCCAAAGACACTGTACCCTTTTCCAAATAAAAAACTTGAAGAATTGTCATTAAGGGCAAAATTATTTATAGATATTGAGATGAATATGGGTCAAATGTTAAGAGACGTAAGGCTTACAATATCACATAACGCTAAAATATCATTCATCGGAAAACCGGTTGGCGATTGGCTTAAAAAAGAAGAGCTAATTGATGCAATTGATAAAATTTTAAAGGAAAACTATGCAACAAGTCTATAGCACACCAAAATCAATCAAAAAAGACTCAACTTTCACATTCTGCGCAGGATGTGACCATGGGCTTGCAATTAAACTTGTGGCTGAAGTATTGGATGAATTGAATTTAAGAGAAAATACTATTGCCGTTGCTTCAAGCGGATGTTCGGTGTTTTTATATGATTTTTTGGATGTTGATTGTATTGAATCCCCCCATGGAAGAGCATGTGCTGTTGCAACGGGGATAAAAAGAGCTCATAGAGCACTTAACGAAGAAAAATTCGTCTTTACATATCAGGGTGACGGCGATTTTGCTTCAATTGGCTTATCGGAATCATTGCATAGCGCCCTTAGAGGTGAAAACATATCCGTAATATGCATAAATAACACAAACTACGGAATGACGGGAGGCCAAATGGGCCCTACAACGGTTCTTGGACAACACACAACAACAAGCCCCAACGGAAGAAACGTCAAATACCACGGTTATCCGATTAAAACGGCAGAGCAAATTGCGCTTTGTGACGGAACGTGTTTTTCGGCCCGCGTTGCGCTTTGTGACATAAAAAACATAATTAACGCTAAAGAACAGATTAAAAAATGTTTTGAATATCAAAAACAAAATCTCGGTTTTTCGTTTGTGGAAATACTATCCAGCTGCCCCACAAACTGGAAATTGAGCCCGAGTGATTCACATAAAAAAATTAAAGAAGAATTAAGCGAAATTTATCCGCTTAAGGTATTTAAGGATATAAAAGAAAATGATTAAGAGTTTTTTAATATCAGGCTCCGGAGGACAGGGGATTTTATCAATCGGGACGATTTTAGCAAACATTTTTATGTTAAATGACCTTTTTGTGACTTATTGTTCCTGCTATGGAGCTGAAATGAGAGGTGGGGCGGTCAATTGCGAAATTAATATGTCTGATAGCGAATTATATTCCATCCAAAACACAAAAGTCGATTTTTTAATTGCGCTAAATCAAGCTTCCTTAGATAAATTCATCTCAAAAGTCAAAGAAAACGGAATTATAATCGTAAATTCGTCCTTAGCTAAAATTAATAAAACAAGAAACGACATAAAATATATTTTTGCCCCCTTAACCCAACAGGCAAGTTCTTTGGGCAATATTAAATTTGCTAATTCAATAGCGCTTGGAATTTTATCTAAAATTTTAAATAATTTTCCTATAGAAAACGTCAAAAAAGCATACGAAAAATTTTTATCAAACAAAACAGAATTGATTCAAAAAAATATCGAAGCCTATCTTCTGGGATATAACAGCATCAAGGAGATTAATTAATGACAGTTGCAAAAATAATTTCAATAGATTTTGAAGTTGCAAAAAATATAGTATCAAATGACGATTTGACGAGTATTTTAGATACGTCGGACGAATGGATAAGTTCAAGAACCGGAATTAAAAAGCGCCATGTGGCTTCAAACGACGAAACATCGACGGATTTAGCTATTGGCTGTGCTAAAAAAATAATCAATCGAGCTAAATTTGACCCAAAAAACATCGATTTAATCATAGCTTCCGCTTCCACGCCTGAAATTATCTATCCAAGCGTCTCTTGTTCGATTCAAGAAGCACTTGGCGCAAATAATGCCGCTTGTTTTGATGTTAAAGCAGCATGTGCCGGGTTTATTTATTGCCTTTCTATAGCAAAAGCTTTCATTGAATCAAACGCATATAAAAATATCTTAATTGTGGCATCTGACGCTACAACAAAATTCACCGATTGGAAGGATAGATCCGTCTGTGTTCTTTTTGGAGATGGCGCGGGTGGAGCGCTGATTAGTGCTACTGATAATGAAAAAGAAAATTCAATTTTAGGAATAAACCTGAGTGCCGATGGGTCATGCGGCGATTATATAACCCTTAGAACGGATGGAGACTCTTGTCCTTTGGCTGATAACAACGAAAATTATCAAAAATCCGCTCCCTATATTTCTATGAAAGGAAAAGATGTTTATAAGTTTGTTATGACAAAGATTCCAAATGAGCTTGAAAAATTAATGGAAAAAACGGGCATTAACGTTGATAAAATTGACTATTTTATCCCTCACCAATCAAACCAAAGAATGATTGATGCCTTGGCTCAAAGGTTAAATATCGAGGATAATAAGGTTATATCAAACATAGAACACTATGGAAATATGTCTGCCGCGTCAATTCCGACGGCGCTAAGAGAAGCGATAGACGAAGGCAAAATCAAATTACCCGCAACAATTATGCTGAGTGCCTTTGGAGCGGGGATGAGCGCGGGAAATGCGATAATAAGACTGGAATAAGTTTAATTTAGCTTAAAAAAATAAAAATCTGAGATTAATATATAACAAATAGGAGAAAGTATGAAAAGAAGAGTTGTTGTGACCGGCATGGGAGCGGTTTCGCCTTATGGTGTTGGAATTGATACAATGTGGGAGAAATTAAAAAAAGGAATTAGTGCCATAAGAACGCTCACATCCGTTGATATATCAAAACATCTCGTTCACATCGGAGGAGAAGTACCCGAGTTTGATTCGTCAAGGTTTGTTGATGCAAAAGATGCAAGAAGAATGGATAAATTTATCCTTTGCAGCGTTGTAGCAGCACAGCTTGCAATGGAAGATGCGGATTTTGATTTAGATAAAGAAGATTTAACAAGATTTGGTGTAATCGCGGGTTCTGCCGCAGGGGGCTTAGATACGATTCAAAAAAACCACGAAGTGATGCAACAAAGAGGATATAATAAATGTTCTCCTTTTATGGTACCTATGATGATTTCAAATATGGCGGCAGGTAAAATCTCAATTAAATACGGTCTTAAAGGTATGTCAAAAGCGGTTTTAACGGCATGTGCCACGGGAGCTCATTCTATAGGGGACGCTATGAGAGCAATTCAATATGATGATGCCGATGTGATGCTCGCAGGTGGCGCCGAAGCAGGGATTTGCGACCTTGGTTTGGGAGCTTTTACGTGCGCAAAAACTTTATCTAAAGCAAATGAAGAACCGACTAAAGCTTCAAGACCCTATGATATAAAGCGTGACGGCTTTATTATGTCAGAAGGCGCAGGGATTCTTGTTTTAGAAGAAAGAGACCATGCAATTAAAAGAGGGGCTAAAATATACGCGGAGCTGGTGGGTTACGGCCAATCGTCCGATGCTTATGATATGGTAGCACCGGATCCGGAGGGTAACGGCGCAATACTAGCTATAAATAATGCTCTAAAAGACGCTAATATCAATGTAGATGATATAGACTATATTAATGCTCACGGCACTTCGACCCATGTGGGAGATATTGCCGAATCTAACGCCATAGCTAAAGTATTTGGGGATAAAGAAAAAAATAAAAAGCTTGTCGTATCTTCAACTAAATCAATGACGGGCCATATGCTCGGAGGTGCGGGCGCGATTGAAGCGATAATATCAATTATGGCAATGAGAGAAGGAATTATCCCTCCAACAATCAATCTTGATGATATTGATCCTGAGGTTGCGAATTTAGATTTTTGTCCTCACGTTGCAAAAGAAAAGAAAATGGATTATGTAATGTCAAATTCATTTGGTTTTGGCGGGCATAATGCCGTTTTAATATTCAAAAAACCTTAAAAAATAAAATAATAAAAATCATAAAAAAGAAATTTTGCGCTTTAATTATGACTGATA
>CANQLJ010000023.1 GCA_947624685.1 Candidatus Gastranaerophilales bacterium
TAAATTCAACATCATCCCTTCCGGGAACTCGCTTCGCTCAGACAACCCTCTCGGGATGATGTTTCATTAAGTGCACAAGGAAAAATCCTGTACGCCATTCCGTCATTGCGGGCCCCGACCCGCAATCTGTTGAGAGGGACATGTCCGAGGTGAAGAGATTCTGAATCAAGTTCAGGGTGACGAGTAGGAGACTAGTATTGTTTTCATGTGCACTTAGTGAGAGACGGCCTGGAGCACTCTATGTTAAGAATATCAAAACTAATGTTTAGCGAAGGGATGTGCGAGAAGGTCGGCTCGAACTTAGTGCACGTAACGGCGCCCGCATCCACCCAAGCCGGGACTTTCTTTCTTTTCGGTTCACTTTTCTTTCTTTGTATTTCGGCGCTTGAGAGACAAAGAAAGAAAAGTGAACATCCAAAAAGGTTAAGATTGCATACTTTAGAGATTCTGAATCAAGTTCAGAATGACGGGTGCTTTTTTGTGAGGCTACTTGTCCTGGTCAGATGCTGAAACAAGTTCAGCATGACAGTACAGTTAGATGTTACTGTTCGATACTTAGTCATATTGCCCTTCAAGCCCACAAGGACAAAACATTTTACCCGCAATGACGGAGCTGTGATAGCGTCATTGCCCCGGTGCAGTAAATTTAGACCAACACCAAACCTATTTAAACACCACTTTCCCCTTATTACCCCAATGGATAATATCTAAACTAGACACAAGGACAATTGGCGAAAAGTCCGAAGTGATATAGTATTAATCCATAAAGTGATTACAGCCGATATGACAATTAGAAAGGATTAAAAAATGAGCCAGCAATTGATGAACAAAAATCAGACGACAAAAGAAGTTAAAGTGATTATTATAGAAGACTATAAATTAACTCGTGTTGGCTTAAAATGCGCATTAAACGAAATTGAAAACATAAATGTTATAGCAGAAGCCCAAAACGCCGAAACAGGACTTGAAATGATTAAAAAAGAACAGCCCGATGTTGTTTTGATGGATCTGGGATTGCCCGGGATAAACGGGCTTGAAGCAACGGCAAAAGTTAAAACCATCAGCCCCGACACAAAAGTCATCATCCTCACATCCCACGACAGAGAAGAAGAAGTTGTGGCATCGCTTGGCTGCGGCGCAAGCGGATATTGCCTTAAAGACATTGATCCGATTACGCTGTCCAACGTCATAAAAAATGTCGCAAAAGGGGCTTGCTGGATCGATTCTAATGTCGCACATTTGGCGCTGAAAGTTTTTCCGAAACCGGAAAACACTGAAATTGTTAATACTACGGGCGGAGTTGATTCAAGAGTCAGACTGACCGAGCGCGAAAACGAAGTTTTGAAACTTCTTGTCCAAGGAAAATCAAACACGCAAATCGCACAAGAGCTCATTGTCTCGGTACATACCGCAAAAGCTCACGTTTGCTCCATTTTACAAAAGCTTTGTGTGGATGATAGGGTTCAAGCTGCGGTCAAAGCAATCAAAGAGGGAATTGTCTCTGTATAAATTCTCTTTTATTTTAAGGGGTGTATTGGTTAATGCCCCCTTTTTTATTATAAATATTATAAGTCCATCCACCCCAAAAGCTCTTGTTTAATTCCTTGGCGAATCTCTAAAACATCCGTCCCAAGGTTAATTAAAACCTGCATCGCAAGACAATTGGGGACTTTTGTGAGCGCATAGAGTATGTTTTCGGATTTGATTTTGCTTTTGTTGTGTTCTTTTGCGGATTTATAAGCAATTTCAAGCGCTTTTTTGGCTCTTTGAGAATACGTTAAATCAGATAAGTCTTTTTGAGGGGTGATTAATTTTTTGACTTCGTTTCTTGCATCTTTTAGAGTTATTCCAAGGCGCTTTAGCGTGTCATAAGCGATGTTTGAGCCATAAGATAAAATCCCCAAAAGAATCATTTCCGTTCCCACGGTCGAACAATTGAGATTCATCGCCTCTTGTTTTGACAAGCGCAAAATAGCGTTTGTTTCACAAGTCTTATCATCAATATTTTTTAATATCTCCATTTCAAATTCGCCGATATTTGAAATATATTGAGACAGGATTTTATAGGCAATTCCCGCTTTGGATTTTAATATTCCCAAAATTATATGCTGCGCTTTTATGGCGACATTTCCGGATTCTTTTGCAATGTCAAGAGCACTCAACAGCGCACTAAAAGCGTTTGGAGTAAAGATTATCTGTTTTTCGGAATTTTCAAACTCGGCTTTTCTTGAGTCAAATTGAGAAAGTTTTTCACAAAAAGTTTGAGAATTTATACCATATTTCGACAAAATCTCGACAATTTTATATTCGGGGTTATCCAAAATCGACTGAACCAACTGTTCACTTCCCACAATCTCATAACCGCGAGCGCTGAGCTTTGTTTGGGCGTTAGATAAAATATCGGATATTTCTTTTTCTTTAAAAAAGTCATTTATGTTTTCAAGCTTTGTTTCTTCGTTGTCTATTTCGGGATGGAAGTTTTTTATGTCTGAACTTTTGTCTAAGATTCTTTTTAAATTCGCGATGATTTTTTCTTCATCAATATCAAATTTTTTCAAAATCTTATACGCGCCAAAATTCTTGTTCTCAAAAAGCGCAATTGCGATATGCTGAGGCAGAACAAACCTTGAATTAAATTTAATTGAATATTCAACGGCGGATTTTAAGACATCTCTTGCCTCTTGAGAAAAAAAGACATTGTCGCTTTTTTGATTTTCTGATTTAACGGGAGCACTCGAGAGCACTTCAGTTGATAATTCGCCAAAATTTATTTTGTCAAAGCTTAATATCTTTGCTTGCACGCCTTTACTTTGTACAATAAGGCCAATCAAAAGATGCTGGGACAAGACTTTTGTATGGCAGAATTGTTTTGCGTAGTTTTGTGCCAAAATTACGACATCTATTGCTTTTTGGGTGAATTTTTCAAACATATTTTGATTATATCCTAAATATAATTTTATTTAAACATTTTAAAGGTTTTTTTCTTGCGATAATTGGTTATTGTATCATATTCTAAACTTGTGTTTCTGTCAAAAACCTTGTATGCGCTTAAATAGGCGCTTGCCGTGTCGATTGAAGAAAATGTCGCAATGTTGTACATTTGGGCTATTGTTCTGATTTCAAAACCTGCGTGTTGAGAGTTTTTACCCAATGTAGGCGTGTTTATGATGAAGCTTAAACGCCCGTCTTTCATACGTTTTTGAAGTTTATCTATCATAAATTTTTCAATCATTTTAGATGGAATTCCGTTTTTTTCCAAAAACTTATGAGTGCCCCAAGTTGCCATAATGAAAAAGCCTTGTTTAAAAAGCCGCTTGAGCATTGGTAGCGCTGGCTTTTTATAGTGATCGTTTAAAGACACAAGCACTCTTTGTTTTGATTTTGAAAATTTATATCCGCCCGCTAAAAACGCTTTATATAAGGCTTTTTTATAGTCCGTATCAACTCCTAAGACTTCGCCAGTTGATTTCATCTCGGGAGCGAGTGCAGGATCGATTCGATTAAGCTTTTGCCAAGAAAAAATCGGCATCTTAACGCTTATTAAATCCGATTTTTTATATAAACCAACACCAAATCCTGCTCTTTTTATTGATTTACCCAATATAGCATCAAGTGCGATATTCACCATCGGAATCCCCGTCACTTTGCTCATTATGGGGACGGTTCTTGAAGCTCTGGGGTTGACCTCTATTACATAGACTTTATCGTCTTTTATAATAAATTGAATATTGGCAAGACCTTTGATATTTAGTTTTTTTGCGATTTTTGAAGCGTATTTTACGATGATTTTTTCATTTTTTCTTGAGATATTTTGACTCGGATAAATGCTCATCGAATCGCCCGAATGGATTCCCGCGCGCTCGATATGTTCGCAGATTCCGGGGATTAGGATATTTTTACCATCTGAAATTAAATCAAGCTCGACTTCTTGACCTTCAAGATATTGATCAATCAAGACAGGGTGACCGTTTGAAAATTTGAAAGCTTCTTCGATGTAGGTCAAAAGCTCCTCATCGTTATAAACAACCTGCATCCCTCTTCCGCCTATTACGTAGCTTGGGCGGACCAAAACAGGGTAGCCTATTTCTTTTACGGCATTAAGCGCGGCGGTTGTGGTTGTGACGGCACAGCCTTTGGGTTGAGCAATGTCGAGGTCTTTTAATAATTTTTCAAAAGCTTTTCTGTCTTCGGCGGTGTTGATACTGTTTAAGCTTGTTCCCAATATCTTAACTCCTTCCCCTTCAAGCTTTGAAGCAAGATTAATCGCGCTTTGGCCGCCAAATTGCACTAAGACGCCTTTTGGTTTTTCTTTTTTTATGACGTTCATTATATATTCAATGTGCAGAGGTTCAAAATATAACCTTGTTGCAACGTCATAATCGGTCGACAATGTTTCGGGGTTTGAATTTATCATAACCGATTCATAGCCGTTTTTGTTTAATTGCCAGGCCGCATGCACCGAACAATAGTCAAATTCAATGCCTTGGCCGATTCTGATGGGGCCCGAGCCCAGAACGATTATATTTTCTTTCGGTTTTTTTGATTCGCTTGCCGTTTTTTCTTTAAAATCCACGGCTTCATCAACTTCATTATATGTTGAATAAAAATAGGGAATCCCCGCGTCATATAGCCCCGCACATGTGTCAACGAGCCTAAAATCAGCGTCGATTTTAAAATCTCTTAAGGTTTCAATTGAATTTTGGGATAATGTTGAAATTTCTTCATCCAAAAACCCAAATTCCTTTGCTCTTAGATATAATTCCCTATCAAGTGGCGATTTTATGAGCTCTTGTTCCATAAGGACAATTTCATTTATTTTTTCTATAAACCAGCGGTTGATTTTGGTTATTGCACAGAGCTTATTTATGTCATTTCCGTTATTTAGCGCCTGAGCGAGCCTGAAGATTCTTCTGTCATCTTGAATATAGAGTTCTTGCAAGAGTTCATCGTTGGTAAGTTCATTAAATCCGCGGTTTAAAAGGCCTGTATCTTTTTGTTCCAGCGATACTATCGCTTTTTTAAACGCAGACACAAATGTCCTTCCGATTGCCATAATTTCGCCCGTGGCTTTCATTTTAGTGCCCAAGATTCTATCGCCCGTTGAAAATTTATCAAAAGGCCATCTTGGGATTTTTACGACAACGTAGTCGATATTTGGTTCATAGGCGTAGTTTTTATTATTAATTGAATTTTTTATTTCTTGCAGATTGTAGCCGATTGCAATTTTTGTTGCGACTTTTGCAATGGGGTATCCTGTTGCTTTTGATGCTAAAGCGCTTGAGCGAGAAACACGAGGATTTACTTCAATTATATAATATTTATCGGACATTGTATCAAGCGCAAATTGGACGTTACACGACCCTTCGATTTTTAAAGCGCGAACGATTTTTACGGCTTTATTTCTTAACATCTGAATTTCGCTATCGATTAAAGTTTGACATGGCGCAACGACAAAACTGTCGCCCGTGTGGATTCCGATTGGGTCAATATTTTCCATATTACAAATGGATAGAGCCGTGTCGTTTGCGTCTCTTATGATTTCAAATTCTATCTCTTTATAGCCTGCGATTGATTTTTCAACCAAAACTTGGCTTATGGGGGATTGTTTTAATCCGATTGAGACAATTTGCTCTAATTCCTGTTCCGTTCTTGCGATTCCGCCGCCTGAGCCTCCTAAAGTAAATGCGGGGCGAATAATTATCGGAAAACCAATTTTTTTATAGAATTTATAAGCATCTTCATAGTTTGAAACGATTTCGCTTTGAGGGGTCGGAATATCGAGCTTTTGCATTAAATTTTTAAAGAGTTCTCTATCTTCAGCACTTTTAATTGCCTCAATATCGGTACCCAGGATTTTGACTTTGTATTCCTTTAAAACACCCAATTTATCAAGTTCGCAAGCCAAATTAAGAGCCGTCTGACCGCCTAAAGTCGCAATTAAACCTTGAGGACGTTCTTTTTTAATTATTTGAGTCAAACTGTCAGCGTTTAAAGGTTCGATATAGACTTTGTTGGCAATTTCTTCGTCCGTCATAATCGTTGCCGGATTAGAATTAACAAGAACTATTTCAATGTTTTCTTCCCTCAATGCCCGACATGCCTGCACCCCGGCATAGTCAAATTCCGCCGCTTGGCCTATTACAATCGGGCCGGAGCCAATTACTAAAACTTTTTTTAAAAATCTATCTTTCATTTTTCACCCCGTTAATTTTTTCAATATCTTTTTTAATTATGTTCATCCATTCATCAAATATAAAGCCGCAATCTTCGCTTCCGGGGTTTGCGTAGGGCTCAAATTGAACCGCATAGATTGCCAATGATGATATTTCAAAACCTTCAATCGTGTTATCATCCAAATTCTTGTACGTCGGGCGCATAATGTTTGTTAAATTATCCGAATCTATTGTCCATTGGTGGTTTTGGCATGTCATATAAATTTTATTGTTTTCTAAATTAATTACCCCGATGCTTGAACTTCTATGGCCGAATTTCATCTTGTCTACCGCCGCCCCTGCGGCTAAAGCCAAAATATTAAACCCAAGCCCCACGCCAAATATCGGCAATTTTCCCATGAGGTTTTTAATTTGTGAAACCTGAAAAACATATTCATTAGGATTGCCCGGGCCGTTTGATAAAAAGAGCGCATCAAAATTATTATCTAAAATTTCTTTTGAATTGACTTCGCTTGGGTAAACCGTGAGCTTGCAATTTCTTTTAATAAGAGCATTCAAATAACTCTTTTTGACGCCATAGTCAATTATTGCCGCGTTTATTTTTCCTTGCGGATTTAAAATATAGCGATTAGCGGTTGATACTTGCGCTAAAGTGTCGGATGGGAATTTAAAAGACTGTATTTGAGCAAGTTTTTCTTTGATAAATTCATCATTTACGTTATTTGAAGTTATAAAAGCGTTCATTGTGCCGACTTGGGTGATTTTTTTGACAAGAGTCCTTGTGTCAATGTCGCAAAGACCGACAACTCCTTTTTTTCTTAAAAAATCAGCCAAAGATTCTCTTGATCTGTAGTGGCTTGCGCTATTACAATAATTTTTTATTACAACACCCACAAGGTCTGTGTTTTCGCTTTCAAAATCAGCGTCGTTAATTGCGCAATTTCCCATTTCGGGGTTTGCAAAAACGACAATTTGTTTAAAATAGCTCGGGTCGCTTAATATTTTTTGATAGCCAAAAGGGCTTGTATTAAATACAATTTCGCCTTCATAGCCCCCTAAAGCGCCAAAGGTCTTGCCTTTAAATACTGAACCATCTTGAAGAATCAATGTTCCCATCAGTCATTTTCTCCTTGAATCTCACTATAAACTTTTTTTATTGCTTCAATCTTATCGTTTGCTTTTGTTATGGCTCTGCCTAAAACTATATAATCCGCCCCGTCACAAAACGCTTTTTTAGGTGTTGCCGTTCTTTTTTGTTCATCGTTAATTGAAAATTTCGGTCTGATTCCGGGTGTTAGCACTATAAAATCATCCCCCAATTCTTTTTTAATTAATTTTATTTCATTAGCACTTGCTACAACTCCATCAAGCCCCGCTATTTTAGCGTTTAGTGCCAATTGTAAAACTAAATCGGAGCTATGAGCTTTAATCATTAATTCATTATTTAATATTTTTTCATCAATGCTTGTTAAAACCGTCACTGCAAGAATCTTTGGAATATCAAGGTTAAAATCTCTTGCTGCAATAAGCGCTCCTTTTTTTGCACTTTTCATCATTTCAATTGAACCAAAAGCGTGGACATTAAAAAAACTTGCTCCGTTTTTAACGATATTATATGAAGCACGCTCGATAGTGTTTGCTATATCATGGAGCTTTACATCCATAAAAAAATTGCTGTTTTTTTCTTTAATGTATTTTATAATTTCAATTCCGTTTTGGCAAAATAACTGCAACCCCACCTTAAAAGTCCCAAAATACGGGTTTAATAAATCAACAAGCTCTTTTGCTTCATCGATTGTATCGACGTCAAGCGCAAGCATAAGCCTATTTTTAATATTTTGGTCAATTATATTGTTCATTAATTACTTTTCCTTTTAATGTCATATTTTCATATGGCGTAATTTTACATTTTGATTTAAAGTTTTCTCCTTTTACAATCCAAGTTTCATCAAGCGCCACATTAATTGTTTTATTGTTTTTTATATTCAATATTCTTCTTGGGGCAAGGGATAATTTTTCTATTGTTATATCAAGCCCAAAAGTCATATATGTCAGGCTAAAAGCCGTCTCAAGCCCTGTTATTCCGTTTGGAGAAAGGTCATAGGGTAATAGCTTTTCTTCGTTTGTGTGAGGTGCGTGGTCTGTTGCGATGCAATCTATTGTTCCATCCATTATTCCTTCTATTATTGCTTTTTTATCTTCCGCAGTTCCCAAAGGCGGATTCATCTTGAATCTTCCGGTGGAATCAATATCGTCAATTGTAAAAGTAAAATAATGAGGAGCGCTTTGGCAAGTTACGTTAAGCCCTTGTTTTTTAGCGTTTCTTATTAATTCGACACTTTGTTTTTTTGAAATATGGCAAAAGTGAAGTTTTGGGTTAAAACCTTGTTTTTTTGCCTCTTTAAATAATTCAATCTGCTCTTTTACTTCCTCTGTCTCATCTTCGCAATGTGACATAATAAGCTCCCCTTGTTTTAGTGCATTTAAAAACACTTCTTTATCCCTTAGGGGCAACCCGTCATTAGAAAAAGCAACGGCGCCAAAGGCTTTTAGCTCCTTAAAATTAACAAGCTCGAGGCTATCAAGGTTTTTAGTTATTGCTGCCACGGGGTAAATTTCGAAATCATATTTTTTTGCTTTATCAATAATTTCTTTAATAACATCAGGGTTATCACAAACAGGTAATGTATTTGGCATTGTACAAACAGCGCTAAAACCACCATTTCGGGCCGATAAAATACCCGTTAAAATCGTTTCTTTATGACAATACCCGGGCTCTCTAAAATGGACATGAAGATCCATTAAAGAAGGTATTGATTTTATTGTTTTTGCCGTTGTTTTTTCCATTTTTCCTTTTTTGTTTTTATACGCCCATTGAAGCTAAAAGCGTATCTAAAACAGCCATTCTGACAAATACTCCGTTTTTTGCCTGATTTAAAATTGTCCTTGCGTTTTGCGTTTTTAAAACTTCGCTTTGAATTTCAATATCTTTATTAATCGGCCCCGGGTGCATCAAAAACGTTGCATAGGGCAGATTTTCTTTTGTAATTTGAAAATTATGGATATATTCATTAATATCGACATGTTCTTGAAGTCTTTCTTTTTGGATTCGAAGCGCCATAACAATATCCGCTCCTTCAAAAGCTGATTTTAAATCGGTATAATATTCAACCCCTTCAACTTTTTCTCCCATTAGATTTTCGCTTGTTAAGCATCTTATTTTCATTTTTGCTTTCTTTAAAAGTTCAATATTTGATTTTGCAACGCGAGAATGTTTAATGTCGCCTACTATTGTAATTATTTTATCTTGGGTATTTAAAAATTGTTTTTTAATTGTGTAATAATCTAATAGCGCTTGTGTCGGGTGAGAGGAGGTGCCGGAGCCCGCGTTTACAAATGAAATATCTTGAAAATATTTTTCATTTGCCAAATTTGAGATTAAATCATTGTCACTATGCCTTAACACGACGATATTTATCCCGATTGCGCTTAGATTATTAATTGTGTCATATAAGTCTTCGCCTTTATTTAAAGAAGAGTTTGAGGCGCAAAAATCATATTTATGAGCGTTAATTTTATTTATCGCCATCTCAAAAGAGATTTTTGTTCTTGTCGAAGGTTCAAAAAACATATTTACGATATGACCGTTTAAGTGGTTTGATTTTCTGATACCTTTTTCAAAATCAAGCGCACGAGCGCAAATTTGATTTATTTCATCCATTGATAAGTCTTTAATATTGATTAAATGTTTCATAAATTACCTAAATTACCTTTTTATTTATCTTATTTTTTCTCTGCTTCCGGGTTTAATGAGCTTGATATTTTGTTTACACAAAGGGCAAACATCGGGGTCATAGATTGTCGGAGATTTTTTTAGAAGCGAACAGATTTCAAATTCGCTTTTAAATTTATCATCGGTTCTATCGACAATGCATCCGACTCCTACAATTTTACACCCAAAAGATAAAAGTGCTTGTTTTGTTTCAAAAATTGTTTTTGCCGTTGTAATAACATCTTCTATAATAATCACTTTTTCATCTTTTTTTAATTCATAACCTCGCCTCAGAGTCATAATGCCCTCTTTTCTTTCAACGAAAAGATTTCTTTTTTGCGCTTGGCGCGCAACTTCATACCCAAAAATTATCGCCCCGATTGCGGGAGATACAATTGTGTCAAAATCGATATTGTTAAGTTTTGAAGCTAATTTTTTGGCTAATAACTCTACAACAAAGGGGTATTGATATAATTTTGCACATTGAAAATAAGTGTCCGAATGCTTTCCCGACGTCAAGACAAAATGCCCCTTTAAAAGCCCGTCATATTTTTTTAAAAGTTCTTCGACGTTAATTTTATCTTCATCCATTTAAAATTTCCTTTTTCAATTCTTCAAAACAACTAAAACCGTTTTTCATCATAAAATCTTTTAAAGCCTTAGCTAAATCGGATGCTATTGAAGGATATAAAAAATTAGCAGTCCCAACTTGAAAAGCATCCGCCCCGACACTTATATATTCAAATAAATCATTAAGATTATAAATCCCCCCAAGCGCTATAACGGGAATAACGACTACTTGTTTAATTTGGCTTATCATATAAAGAGATATTGGTTTAATACAAGCGCCCGACAATCCTCCTTGGACAAATTTTTTGTTGAATTTATTGTTTTCAAAATTAACCTTGACCCCCAATGCTCTTATGGTATTAATTGCGCTAATGCAATCGGCGCCCGCACTTTGAGCACTTTGTGCAAGCGGTTTTATGTCAGTTGTATTGGGAGATAATTTAACAATTAAAAAACCTTTGTAATTTGCTCTGATTTTTTTAACGAGCTCAAACAACAAATCAGGTTTTAAGCCAAATTCAAGGCATCCGTGTTTAACATTCGGGCAAGAAACATTTACTTCAAGCGCTTTAATATCATTTTCATTTGCAATATAAGAAAGTTTTTCATAGTCTTCCAAAGTAGAACCCGCTATATTTAAAATAAAATTAATGTTTTTTTGTTTTAAAATCGGCAATTTTTCGTTTATAAAATCGTTTATTCCGATATTTTCAAGCCCTATACGATTAATTAAACCAAAATCACATTCAAAAATTCTCTCTCCCGCATTCCCCGGTCTTTTTTCAAGGGTTATTCCTTTTGTAACAATTGCACCAAGTTCATTAAAATCAACAAGCCCTTCATATTCATCAGCATAACCGAATGTGCCGCTGGCACAAAGCAAAGGGGATTTTAATTCAAAAGAATTGCCGTTATGAGGGTTTTTTAAAATCGTGTTAATCGTGTTACTCGTATTACTCATCATTACCACATCACCTCACAAGCATCAAACACAGGCCCGTCGTGGCATACTGTTTTGTTTATTATTTCATTATTTCTAAACAACCGAATAGCGCAGCCTTTACAAACGCCCATAGAACAAGCCATTACTTTTTCAAGCGCAACTTGGGTTTTAATATTATTTTTCTTTGCTATTTTTGATAACTTTTCTAAAACCGTATTGGGGCCACAAGAATAGATTAATTCTATTTTTTTATCTTCAATTATTTTTTCAATATCATCTAAAACGCTTCCGCCGATTTTTGTTTCGTCGCTTCCTTTAATCACTTCATCATTAGCTTTAAACCCCGATATTAAATAATTTTTTATATTATTTTTATCCAATTCTTTTTTCAAAAACAATAATGGCGCTATCCCGATTCCCGCCCCGATAAGCAGGGATTTTTTATTTTCGATTTTAAACCCGTGGCCTAATGGTGCAATAAAATTAATATAATCGCCGACATTAAGATTTTGGAGGTATTTTGTGCCCTCGCCTTTATATTTAACAAAAATTGTGATTGTTTTTTCTTTTTCATTAAAATCGGCTATTGAAAAAGGGCGGCGAATTATTTTATTTGGGCATAAAATTGAGATAAATTGCCCGGGGCAGCAATCGTTTAAAGCTGATAAAATGGTGATTTTAACCACATCTTTTGCAATATTTTCTATTGAATTTATTTGCCCTTTATAATCTTTCATTTACTTTTTTCCAAGATTCATTAACAAATTTTTTTACAATATTTTTAAAAAAAAGAAGGCCAAAAACCTTCTTAGTCATACTTCACTTTATATACTTCATCTCAATTTTAACCATAATTAATACCCTACCTTGGATTATAACCCAAGAAAAGTAATTTAGAAATAATTAATCTTCAAAAATTAAATATTGTAAAATTATGTTACAAAAGCTTAATAAAACACCTTAAAAACATAAAGTTTATAAGATTTTTGCCGAATAGAAAAGTATAAGGGAACAGCTAGACAATAAAGTGGAGATTGATAAGGTAAGATGTTGAATGTAAATAGAGCATTATATTCTATTTCGGGTGTGGACGTTAATAACGTTGAAAAAACGGCTAATCAAATTCTGCAAAAAAGTGCCATATCGCAAAACAAAGAAAACCAAATCCCGGCTATTGAAGCAATAGATTTTTCTAAATTTAACAGAGTAAATTTAGGAGTTGATTTATATTCAAAAAGAACCGATGTTAATTTACAAAAACAAATCTCCCTAACTCAAGCGGGACTGTTAAATCAAACAATCGATGTTTCAAAATTAAACGCTCTTGCGGCACAAAACTTATATAGCGCAGCAAACGTCAGAAGAAACGTCGAATTAACTCAATCCGTTGAACAAAATGACATTCTAAAACCCCAATCAATAAAAAAACAAACTTCAAACATACAACTATTCAATATCTCGGACAAAAATTCCAACGCAAAAAACGGCTACAACCCATTTTTAAGTAGCTTAGATAATCAAAACAACAAAGAAGACAAAACAGACGATTTTAATTTCTTTGCCTAGATTATCAAAAAACATTTTTGTTTTCTATACTTTTCCTTTCAATGACATCAAAGCTCTAAGGATTTATACTTAGAGCCCTTTTTTTAAATTTGAGCTTAAGCCCTTTGAATCTTTTAAATTAAGTTTTAAAAAACATCAATCCAAAACGGCTATCGCAATTCCCATAATCAAAAGCCCCAAAACCACACCCGAAATTGAATAATGGCCCGTGTCATAATCTTTTGATAAAGGCAAAAGCGTATCAAGAGAAATATATGTCATAATCCCGGAGACAAGCGCAAATATCAGCCCGAGACAAAGATTAGGAAACAGGGTTTTTATAAGAAAATACCCCACAACACCGCCTACGGGTTCTGCCATAGCGGATAAAAATGAATATGAAAAAGCCTTTCTTTTTGAATGTGTCGCTTGATAAACAGGCAAAGCTATTGCCATACCTTCGGGGATATTGTGAATTGATATAGCAAAAACAATACTTACGCCGAGTGCTAAATCCTGGCTTGCCGTAAAAAATGTCGCCAACCCTTCGGGGAAATTATGAAGCGCAACAACAATCGCTGTCATAAGCCCCGCTCTTTTAATTCTTCCCATCTGAATCAGAGCGTGTTCGTCTTCTTTGCAATCGGTGCTATCTTTATGGGCTTCATTTGCGCCGATTTGTTTAGTGAACATCTGGGTTTGGATATGGTCGGGAACAAAATAGTCGATTAATATTGCAAGCAATATTCCAATCATAAAAAACGCTATCGGGCACCAAAAATACCCTTGTCCCATTTGGTTTTTGACCGATATTGTAGCATTTGGGTATAAATCAACAAGGGATATAAAAAGCATAACGCCCGCTGATAACCCCAGACCAAAGGAAAGATATTTCAATGACCTTCCTTTTATAAAAAATGTCACCAAACAACCGATTAATGTGGCAAGTCCGGCGATTGTGGATAATATTAGTGCTGTGAAATAAGATGTCATCATAAAAAAATTATACAAAAAACAATATCAAATAAAAAGAGTAATTATCAAAATATCGTTTGACCGAAAACATTTGCTCAAGTAAAATCTAATTAAGAATATAGCAAGTATTTGGAGTTGAATTTTTATGAAAATTATGAAAAAAATATCTTTTTTAACAACAATTTGTTTGGCATTTTTATTGTCAGGCGCATCTTTTGCTCTTGATTCCGTTTTTGATTCGATGGATAGCGCAACCGAAGTCAAACTCGCTCCCGCAATAAAACCCGTTTCAAATAGCAGCCAAACAAATGTTTCAACCACAACAAACATCCAAAATGCGACATCAAACTCAGGATATTCATCCATAAAAGATGAAAAATTTAACAAAGCACTCGTAAATATCGACGACGGCCAAGTTGAACTGAGACAAGAACTTGCCGCAACGACTTCAAAATATAACGATGCGCTAAATGAAAAAGAAAAAGCAGTCCAAAACTGCAAAAACATCAAAAAAGAATTAAACGGAATTAAAAAACAAATTAAAAACGCCGAAAAATCAAAGAAAATATTAAACAAAAACCTTGACAACGCTCAATAATTGTTAATGTATTTAGATGATGAATTTTTGCAGCCTTTTTGCAAAAATGTTTTTAGATTGTATTATGCACACTCACGAGAATTCATTTTGGGGAAATTAAGAAAATAAAATGAGCCAGATAACCGATATTGACACATATAAAAAAATCACAAGGCTCTCGGATGAGGAATTAAACGTTCTTTGGGATTCATATCTCAAGGACAAAACCGACAAAACAAGCAGAGATAAGCTGATTGTCCAATATATATATTTAGCCAGATACGTTGTCGGAAGAATCAAAGTCAATCTGCCTTCGAGCTTTTCTTTTGAAGATATTGTGTCTTTTGGAATTGAAGGTTTAATTGATGCTATTGAAAAATATCACCCCAACAAAGGCGCAAAATTTGAATCTTATGCTCTTATGAGAATAAGAGGTTCAATAATCGACAGGGTGCGCTCATTGGATTGGCTCCCAAGAACACTTAGAAAAAAAATAAAAGAAATTAAAATCACAACCGAAAAACTCAAACAACAAATCGGCCGCGCTCCGACAACAAAAGAAGTCGCCGATGTTATGGGTTTGAGCGAAGAAAAGATTAATGAAATTATGTCAAGCGACGTCAGCGTCAATTCTATCTATGACAAAAAAGGGGTGGGCGATGATAGTGTCGAAATAATTGATACAATTGAAGATGAGGCATCAACCAAGCCTGATGATGAGATGGAGCGAACGGACGCCAAAAAAGAGCTCCAGCAGGCGCTCAAGAAATTGCCCGAAAGAGAAAGAACCCTTCTTGTCTTCTATTATCACGAAAATATGACCCTAAAAGAAATAGGCGAAGCAATAAATGTCTCGGAATCAAGAGTGTGCCAGCTCCATGCCCAAGCCATTATGAAATTGAGAAACATTTTAAATTCCTCAAGAGCCGAAAGACTCAATCGAAGCATCATTTAATCTTTGCTTTTTATAAATTTCCTTTATGTTTTTAACAAAATTTTTATTTATGCTAAAATAAAAATCGTTATAAAACTATTTTTTATAAGGAGTTATAAATATGTCTAGAAAACCCATCATTGCAGGCAATTGGAAAATGAATAATACAAAAAGCGAAGCTAAAGCGCTTGTCGAAGGTATTTTGGAAGGCATCAAACCGCTTGATAAATCTAAAATGCCCGATGTAATCCTCGCTCCGACTTATACCGCTCTTTGGCAAGTTCAAGATTTAATCAAAGATGAACCTTCAATCGCACTTGGCGCTCAAAACGTTAATCCCAACAAAAAAGGCGCTTACACCGGCGAAATTTCAATCGATATGTTAAATGACTTTAGCGTTAAATATATCATCATCGGCCACAGCGAAAGAAGACAGCTTTTCCACGAATCAGACGAATTTATTAACGAAAAAGCCCGCGCAATCATCGCTTCAAATTTAATCCCGATTATCTGCTGCGGCGAAACGTTAGAACAAAGAGAAGCGGGGATAACGGATGTTCATTTGGCTTCTCAAATCACAAAAGCATATAACGGAATCTCAAAAGACGACGCACTTAAAACCGTTGTCGCTTATGAACCGATCTGGGCAATAGGAACGGGAAAAACTTGTGATGCTCAAGAAGCAAACAGAACCATAGGCGAAATAAGAAAAGTTTTGACTAAATTATATGACGAAGATGCCGCTTCAAAAATCAGAATATTATACGGCGGATCGGTTAAACCTTCAACAATTGTTGAACAAATGGCGCAAGAAGAAATTGATGGCGGCCTCATCGGCGGCGCTTCATTAGAAGCACAAAGCTTTGTTGAATTAATTAAAGGCGCTATGTAAAAAAAAATTAAATAGCTTTAAAATGCACTTTTCCCGCTTTTTTCGGGGAGTGCATTTTTTTTGGGTGTATTTTTTTGGGAGCGGAGCTTTTTTGGAGGTGCATTTGGGGGAGGTGTATTTTTGAAGTGGCGCTTTTTGGGGAGGCGCATTTTTTATACCCTTGAATTTATTGCATAATAATCCATTCACCCGATTTCAAATCGGGTATAAGGATTGTATAATTGTGTATTATGAACTGTCAAAAAAAGGAATAATCTATGGCGGAAGAAGAGAATATCAGAAATAATGAAAATAGTGAAGGCAACGAAAGTTACCAAAATAACGAAAATGGCGAAGTGAATGAAAGTCACGGAAATGCCGAAAGCAATGAAAGTCATGAAAATGGCGAAGCGAATGGAAGTGGCAACGTTAGCGAAGCGAATGGAAATGGCGAAGTAAATGGAAATGCCTTGGACAATAATGCTATAGATAAAAACTCTCTTAATGATAAAAGCACAGCCTACAGCCTTTGGGTGCCGATAATAGCGCTTGTTATATATTTAATATATTTTGCCGTTGCCGGTATTTTTTCTATTAGTTACTCGCAAGAACCGTCGCTTTCTTTTGCAATAATTCCTTGTGCACTTTTTTTAATATTAATTTTATTTCAGATATATTTTGAAATTAAACAAAAAAGCTCTCGCTTAACCGTTAGCTTTACTATATGTAATATACTTTCACTTTTATGTTATGGCTATATGGCAAGCACGATTTATAATCTCTTGCTATTTGTCACAATTTTGCCTTTTGCACTTTTTACTATCGTACCGACGTTTGGCTTTTTGCATATCGGACTTTGTTTATTATTAATTAAAAAATATAATGGAAAATATAGAAAATTTTTCAATATCTATTACAAAATACTTTTTACAATAATTTCACTTGAAATAATATATTGGATTTCTTTATTATTTTAATTAAAAAAGCCCTATGAACAACAATCTTTCACAAGGCTTTTAAAATAAAATTAATACTTCGCATAGCGAGTTTTGTCTTTGATTTCGACACTGATATTAGCAAGCTCTATATCGTCATAATCGACATAGCTTGTCTGAAAGAGGTTTCTGCCCGATTGAATCAAAAGCTCGTTATTTTCTTTCAGAACCGATTTTGGGATGGTGATTTCGATGTTATCGCCGTTTAGTTCAAGCTTTGCGATTTTGTGGCCGTTGACAAGCACTTCGCTTGGGGCGGAATAGACTTTTGCGATTCGGTTTTGGCCGATTAATTTAGCTTTTTTAGTGTCAAGACCGATTAGAGAACCAATTTTCAAGACGACATCTTGTTTTGAAGAGCATTTAGGCTTTTTAAATTCTTTAACAAAATAGCTTCCGCTTGCGCTGAGGCGAAATTGAGAGCTGTTTGCGGAATTTTGAGAAAACATATTGTCCCCGAGGTGAATGAGTCCGTCTGATATTTGTAAATCAAAAGGATTCATTTTTTCAATTCCAATTTTCAACGGGCTTGAAATGACGTTATTATCTATCGTCAGCGAAAAGACTTTGTAGCCGTCTTTTTCGACAAACAAAACGGTTTTTTTATTGACATCGGCATTAAGCTGAAAATAGCCGTTTTCGTCGCAATAAGTCGTAAAATTAATGTCGGGGATGGATACTTTTGCACCTTCGAGGCCTTGCTGGGTTCTTGAATCAACAACTTTATTTTGATAGTTTATGTCGTCGTGGTGGATTTTTCCGGATATGACTTCGCAAAAAGCAAGGTTGGAAAATAGCGCCAAAAAAGCAATTAGCGATAATATTTTATTTTTCATTGATTATACCTTTAAATTTTTATACCTATTTAAAGGTTTAAATGATTTTTAAGGATAAAACAATAGAATAAAATACAATATACCATGAGGGGAAGATGGGTGATGAAAGTTATAAAAGTAATAATAAAAATCGCGCCCCTTGTTTATCTTAATTTAAGACAGGGCGCAATTTTTAATTTTGTTTATATCTTGCGTTTTTATATTCTGTCGTGGGAAACAGGAACGATAATTTCCTGGCCTATTTGAATTGCCGCGCGATTGACGATGTTGTTGATTCTTTGGATTTCGAGAATTTTTGCTTCGTCATATTTTCCATAGAAACGATATGCAATACCGTTTAATGTATCGCCTTTTTTAACGACATATTTTTCGTGCGTCACGATGGGTTCGATTTTTTCATCCGTCGTATTATTTTCGCCTATTACCGCAACGTTTGTTTTTGCATTGCTGTCAACAACATTTACTTTCGGATTCATTGAAGATAATGAAGCAATCAGCATAATGCAGCCCATAAATAAAACACCCGAGATGAAGCCGACAAAAAGATATACCGCAGGGGATTTTTGAGTTGTTGTTTTTGCAACACTGTGAACTTTTTGGATTCCTTTTTGAGCCCCGCCCCAAAGTAAATCTAATTCTTGAGCTTTTGCGGCTCTGTAATATTGATTTAATTGAGCTTTTGTGGATTGCTTTTTGTTATCCGCTTGTGAAATACTAGCTAAAACACCCATCTTTTCTCTGGTCAAACCTGATCTATGTAAAGTTGAACCTTTCATAAGTCACCTTTTAATTCTACTTGTATTGACATGCTATAAAAAGGATTATGTAAAGTCAAGTTTGTACAAGCTAGTGTAAAGTTTTATTAATTTTTTGATACAATCTCACAGTAAGCGCAGTCAAACATTTTATCCAATATTTTCTTGTTCTTCTCGATATTAAACCCGCCATGCTCTAAGTATTGTATCATCTGGCTTTTCCAAAGATTAAAAAGTTCATCATCGTCCATCTTTAGAGCAAGAGCGATTTTTCTTAATTCCGCTAAATCAATCTGAATCGGCTTTGCGCCTCTCAAAATATCCACAAGCTCAAGTCTTTTTTTGCGCTCAAACATCTTTAAAAAATCTAAGGTCGATAAATTATTCGCTTTGATTAAATCCTTAAGCATCAAAAGATTTTCGCTATAGGGTTGAATTTCGGTTGGTATTTGATATTCAATAAAATCCTCAGGGTTTATATCCATAATCGTTGCGATGCGCTCAAGAGTGATTGAGCGGGTTGAAAAAGGGACGTTTTCATCGATTAAATTATATACATAAGAAAGAGTCACCCCTATCATTTGCGCAAATTCTTTTTTATGAAGTTTATTTTTTTCTAAAAATTTACTAACCATCTTTGAACTTTTTGTGTTTGTATTTTCGCTAATCATTTATATTGATTTTACTCCTGCTTGTATGCTATTTTACAAATAACCGTTTTTATTTATTTTTTAATTACCGACAAAGATAAATATTCTCGATTAATTCAAATTATCCTTAAAAAAAGAAAGAACAAAAAAATATGAAAGCACTAATCAGCCTTGGAAACCCCGAACCCAAATATCGCTATACTCGCCATAACACGGGGTTTTTGATAATGGATGAAATTTTAAAAGCGCACAAAATCACTCTCTTGGATAAATTTAATTCTTTTTTTGCCAAATCGGGCGATTTATTATACCTTCTTCCAAAAACATATATGAATCTGTCCGGAAATGCCGTTATTGAATTAATGAATTTTTATAAATTAACAAACAAAGATATTTTAGTTATTTATGATGATGCAACACTTCCTTTTGGGACATTCAGACTTAAATCAAACGGCTCTTTTGGCGGGCATAACGGAATTAAATCGATAATTAACCGCATCGGAAGCGATGTTTTTGATAGATTAAAAGTTGGCGTTGGGCCGGTACCTGAAAATTGGAAGATTGATGATTATGTATTAGCTCAGTTTTCGATTGAAGAATTAAAACAAATATCAAAAATGGGACAAATCGCACTTGAGTTGGTTGATTGCTGGCTTAAAAAAGGAATGAGCGAAGCGCAAAATAAATTTAACGGAAAAGTTGTTTAAAATTTTTAAGGGAAATGTTTTAAATAAAAAATACAGAATACAGAATAAAGAATGGCAGATATTAAAGAAGAAACAGATAAGATATTTCAAAAATATTTTGTAAATATCGAAAAATTGATTGATTACGGCTTTAAAAAAAATCAAGATATATATTCATTTGAAAAAATATTTATTGCTAATTTCAAAGCGATAATTAAAATAAAACCGGATGATAAAAAAAATTCTTGTTTTATCGAAGGGCATATCTATGATATAGAAAGCAAAGACGAGTTTTTGCCCATAAGAATCAAAAACGGCACAGGTACTTTCATCGGCGAAATAAAAGAAGCCTATATTGATTTATTAAAAGACATTAGAGATAAATGTTTTATTAAAAAATATTTTATTTTTAATCAGACAAACAGAATCTCAAATTTAATTATTGAAAAATATAAAAATTATCCCGAATTTTTGTGGGAAAAATTCCCAAATTGTGCAATATTTAGAAATCCCGATACAAAAAAATGGTATTTTGTTATATTAGATGTGGATAGAAGCAAAATCCAAAAAGACAAATCGGGGCTTGTCGAAATTGCTCTTGTAAAACTAGACCCCGATAAAATCACAAATTTAACGAAACAAAAAAATTTTTATAGCGCATATCATATGAACAAGAAGTATTGGATGACAATCATTCTTGATGAGAGCGTAGCGGATGATGAAATTATGGATTTAATCAGCGAAAGCCATAGTTTTTCTAAAAAGAAATGATTTAAAATTAAAATATTTTAAATTTAAAATCTCATCCTAACCTAACTTTTATTATCCTCCAATTGAATTGCGGGGATGATTTTTTCTCCATAGTGCGTCATATCACAGCAAGCGCAAACATCAAAATATTTGCTTGCAAAAAATTTCTTAAATTCCTTAATACCGAGGTTTTTATTGTTAAGCAAGATAAATTGCGAATCAAATTTATTGTTTGTTTGGTCGTTGATGAATTTAGAATATGCGCAAGGATAGATTTTTCCGTTTGACCAAAGGGTAATTTGTTTAAAATAACATCTTTTAAAATTACACTTCGATAGCTCAATATCTTTTTTAGCATCAAGACATAAATCCGGCTGTTTTGCCCAATATCCGCCTTTATGAATTGAACAAGCGACATTATTTGATTTACAAATGTCGAGGATCTTTTGGGGCTGATAGTTTTTAAGGTCTTTATTTAGCGAATAATCCGAAATAAATACCACATTTTTCTTTGAAGTCTTAAGAGTGCTGATTAGATTTTCATCAGGCACCATTGTGCCATTTGTAATTATACAGATTCGCTCGATTTTTCTTTTGGTTATCGCATATTGAACCATTTTTGCCAAATCCGGGTTCAAAAGCGGCTCGCCCCCTAACAGCAAAAGATTATACAATCTTGAACAATTTTTTAATATTATATTAAGTTCATCTCTAAATTCGTCAAAATTCATAACGTGCTGATGCTGCTTTTGATAATAGGGAATTTTATGAGAACAATCGCGGCATCGAAGGGTACAGCGCGTTGTTAAATGCACGTCTAAATTTGGAATGATGACTTTTGTTGCAAATTTTATTTGAAATTTGATTAATAATTTTTCAAAAAAAGAGTAATCTCTGTTTAAATATAATTTTTGATAATCGCAAAGCCGCAAAAATAATTGTTTTTTTGTTAATCCAAATTGTGTCGGAAGTTTTCTTGCTTGAGGTTTCTTTTTTATTTTGAATTTTAGGCCCAATATCGTAATTTGTTTATGAGCTATGATTGAGCCGTCTTTTTGGGGTCTGTAGATATTTAATGACGAGAAAATCCAATGGATTAAATTTCTTCTTCTAGCCCCCCCCCCTTCGGGGAGGGTATTAATTATTTTTTGCTTTTTCATTTGCTTTCCTTTTTTTTATTTTTGATTAATCAGCACAAAACTTTTTCATTTTGCGTTTGTTCTTTTTGTTCTTTTTGTTTTTTAATATCTTGGACTTCCTTTTCGCTCAGTTGAATTGCCGGGAATCTTAAATATCCGAAAGATTTAAAATCGCAAACTTCACAAACTTTATAGAAATCTCTTTTGTGGAATTTAATAAATTCTTTTTTCAAGTTTTTCTTCGTGTTCAAGTCGATATAGTTTGTTTTGTCGTCAGGATATTGGTTTGATTCCATAACTTTGCTGCAAATCGGACAACAATAAAATCTTCCGGCATTCAAGTGTTTGCAATATTTATTAAAGCATTGATAGAACTTCGATTTTAAAACATCTTTTTCCTTGTCGCGATTATCGGGATTAATTGTTTGAGCGGAAACAAAATTATAATCATGGTGATAATAAGGAATGTTGTTCTTTTTCAAAAGTTCTATGATTTCGCATTGTTTCAGGCTTTTGATTGATTTATTTTTGGTATAGTTTGAAATATATACGAAATTTCCTTTTTTAGCTTTAAGAGCCTTAATCGTCTCATCCGAAGGAATTATCGTTCCGTTTGTCGTGAAAAATACATGGTGGATTTGTTTTTTGCTGTTGGCATATTCAATCATTTTTGCAATATTCGGGTTTAAAAGAGGTTCGCCCCCAAATAAATTATAATATAATACCTGATCAACACTTTCTAAAACTTTGTCTAAATCTTTTTTGAAAGATTCAAAATCGGCCATGTAGTTCATTTGATAGTGCGGAGCGGAAATAGAACAATCTTTACATTTTAATGTGCAATTACTTGTGATATTATGTGTCAGACAAGGCAGCGACATTTTGCCCGTGAAAAAGAGTCTCATTTTAAGGTTAGAAACAAACAGCGCTCTTTTAAAAGCATTTCTGCCTTCTTCCATATATCCTTGAAATACTTTCATCGAATAAAGGTCGAAAATGGTTTGTTTAAAAGGATTCCACTTTGGCGCCTTTTTCAGGTAAGAGGGGGGGGGTACGGGTGCATTATAGTTTGGTATAAAGTTTAGATTATTCACGCGTACAGTCTTAGTTGTGATTTTAAAAAGATATAAAAAGCTGAACAGATAATATTTGATTTTTCCTTCTTCAACTTTTCTTGATTTTAAAATCGGGATTATATTAAACAGCCAATATTTTGTCTTTTTGTCGTTGAATCTTTTTATTTTCAATAACGGGAACAAGCCAAAAAGCGTGATTTTTCTTATTGAATCTCCGTAATTCCAATATTTGAATATCGGAATACCGAAGATATGGAATTTGAATTTTTGGGTATAAAAAACGTTGTGCTTTGACATTGCCAATGCCCAGGTATTATAGATGCTATCGGGCGTAGCGTCGGGGTTGCAGGGGCGAGAGTTTAATGTGTCAAGCTTTTCAATATCTTCATCG
The DNA here is from genome assembly GCA_947624685.1 of Candidatus Gastranaerophilales bacterium. Taxonomy (GTDB): domain Bacteria; phylum Cyanobacteriota; class Vampirovibrionia; order Gastranaerophilales; family Gastranaerophilaceae; genus RUG14156. The sequence continues at coordinate 23,639 of CANQLJ010000023.1, forward strand.
CTTATATTAAAATCAAAAATATTGATATTTTCTATGATTCTGTCTTTATGAATTGATTTTGTAATCGGAATAAGACCCTTTTGAATGCTCCAGCGAAGCGCTATTTGAGCTTTAGATTTGCCGTATTTTGAGCTCATTTCATTCATTATGTCTTCAGTGAAGTCGTCTTTAGAATTATAATCGTCATTACATAAATATCCGCCCGCCCAATCTTCAAACCTTACCAAAGGCGACCAAGCGACACATTGGATTCCGTGGTCTTTACACCATGCGACAACTTCTTTTTGCTGCCAAATCGGGCTCAGATGGAGCTGGTTTACAACAGGTTTAATTCTTGCCGTTTTAAAGAGTTCTTCCAAATGATGAATCATAAAATTGGATACACCGAGGTTTTTGACCAGTCCTCTTTCATAACATTGTTCAAAACCGCGCCAAGTATCGGCATTGAGCTTTTTCCACATAGCACCCGGGGCAACGTTTGGCCAATGTATTAAATAGCAATCAATATAATCCAATCCCATCTTCATCAAAGATGATTCAATGGCGTCAATTGCCTGCTGATAACCAATCGGGCAATGCGAGCTTATTTTGGAAGTTATAAATAAATCTTCTCTTTTAACTATTCCTTCGGCTATGCATTTTGCAATTGCGTAGCCTACCTGTTCTTCGTTTTCGTAGCTTTGAGCAGTATCAATGTGCCTGTAGCCTGCTTTGATTGCTTCGACAACCGCTTCAACGGTATCTTCGCGCTTGATTCTATATGTTCCAAAGCCGATACTTGCAATTTTATTTCCGTTTTCAAGCGTTTTACTTTCCATACTGACATCCCCTTTTTATTAAATGCAACATTTTATATGAATTGTTACATTAGCAATAAGGGCAAAGCATTACACATAAGGCCTTTTGAAAAGTCAAAAAAACCTAAAAAATTAAAAACTTATTTACAATTTAATCCGCAAGCGTTGTCTTTGTAATTGTTTATAGTATAATCCATGTAACAATTCATATATATTGTTACATCTTTTTTAAAAAACTGTTGCTTATAAAATTCTACACCTGTTGAGCGGGGATAACCTTCTCATTGCTGATTGCACAATATTTACAAGCCTCATAATAATCTTTTTTATAAAAATCAATAATATCTTGTCTTAAATTGGGATTATCTTTCAGATTTACGCAATCTTTCGCATCAATTAACCCAAGCTCATTTCCCGAAGCGGATTTAGCGCATATATGAAGCTTGTTGTTGATAATGGAAAGGCAACTTGATCGAACACAGGAAGAAAACATCTGTTTGAGCGTTTGTTCGTCATAATGATAGTCTTTAAATTCACCCTCCTTGTCCCAGGATAAATCCTGCATCGTTTGATATTTGATTTTATTTTCATCAAGTACCTTTTGAAATTCTTCAAATTTTAATAAGCCTTTAAGCTCGGGGTTTGTTGAATAATTGCTTATATAAAAATAGACTTTATCGCTATATTTTTTTATTGTTTCAATTAATTTTTCGGATGGCAAAATCGTTGCATTGGTGATGATTTTAACGACTCCTATATTATCTTTTTGGGCACAATATTCTATAATCTCTGATAGCTGCTTATGAAGCAGAGGTTCGCCTCCTATCAATTGGATTATATCAATTCTGTTAAGCCCCCCCCCCTCGGAATCAAACAAAACATCGATTATATTTTTAAAATCAT
>CANQLJ010000024.1 GCA_947624685.1 Candidatus Gastranaerophilales bacterium
GTGGGGGTGCGCAAGTCCCGAGATGACAAAATAAAATATTAGATTTACAATTGAATATATATTCGGGACGTAGCGCAGCTTGGTAGCGCACCACCTTGGGGTGGTGGGGGTCGCAGGTTCAAATCCTGTCGTTCCGAATTTTTTCATATATTTACTTTACTTTTTATTTAGACAGGATTACATCCTGACACTTTATAGAATTTTTACGCTTACGCTAAAATTCAATAAAGTGCATAACGTATTCGTACGGCTTGTTGCACTCGCCTACGACTACGTTATCGTTCCGAATTTTTTCATATATTCACTGCTTCGCAGGTTTTCAGCTTCGCATTTTTCTAAAGTCTAAAGACTTAAGAAAAATTGCTCCCTGAACCCACCAAACTACGGCTCAATCTAACCGATTTCGCCTTGTTTGGATGTGCAAATCCTGACGTTTGCGAATTTTTCATATATACCACGTAAGCCGGATTTTATTAAAATCAAATACATTAATTATCATTGCATTTTGCCTTAAAACTTGATAAAATTGGGCTATGGAAACAGGTCTGGTTGAAATCAAGAATTTAATTTATGAAATCAGAGGTCAAAAGGTTATGCTTGACTCTGACCTTGCAAGGCTTTATGGTGTTGAAACAAAATATTTAAACAGGGTTGTCAAAAGAAATATTCAAAGATTTCCTGATGAGTTTATGTTTCAATTGACAAAATCCGAATGGGAAGATTTAAGGTGCCAAATTGTCACCTTTAAAAATGATATTAGAAAATATTTGCCCTATGTCTTCACCGAACAAGGCGTTGCAATGTTATCAAGCGTTTTAAATTCAGAGCAAGCTATACAAATAAATATAAAAATCATGAAAACCTTTGTCGCTATGCGAAAACTTGCAATCGAGCATAAGGATTTACAAGAACAAATTACGGAATTAAGAAAATATTTCATACAATATGCAAAAGATAACGATGAAGAAATCGACAGAATTAATCAAGCAATAAATCTGTTGTTAGATAGAACAAAACCAGCTGCTATCGGGTTTAAGGCAAAATAAGCAAGTGTAACATTTTTTATTAACCATAATTTTATAACTTTTCTTGATTATCATTGCATTTTGCCTTAAAACTTGATAAAATTGGGCTATGGAAACAGGTCTGGTTGAAATCAAGAATTTAATTTATGAAATCAGAGGCCAGAAAGTTATGCTTGACTCTGATTTAGCAAAATTATATGAAGTTGAAACAAAAATGCTAAACAGAGCTGTAAAAAGAAATATTGAAAGATTTCCAAGCAATTTTATGTTTCAACTCAATGAAGATGAATGGAAAATTTTGAGGTTCCAATTTGGCACCTCAAAAATTAATATTGAATCAAGAGGCGGCAGACAATATCTTCCCTATGTTTTTACCGAACAAGGTGTTGCAATGCTTTCAAGCGTTTTAAGAAGTAAAAAAGCTATTCAAATTAATATTCAAATCATGAATACCTTTGTCGCTATGCGAAAACTTGCAATCGAGCACAAGGATTTACAAGAACAAATTACAGAATTAAGGCAATATTTTATACAATATGCCAAAGACAATGATGAAGAAATCGACAGAATTAATCAAGCAATAAATCTGTTGTTGGATAGAACAAAACCCGCTGCTATTGGGTTTAAGGCGAAATAATAAGGTTCTAGCCTCCGCAAACTTTGCAGGGTTTGCCGCCTTGTTTAATTGCCTCTTTTTTATCCACTTTTGTACAGTTTTGAGTACATTTTTTGGCCCATTGACAGCTTGGCTTATGATATTTTAATGTTTTCCAATTAAAGACAACAATTTCTGCCAATGTAGCCGATGAAGTTGAAAATAACATAAAAAACAAAAATATCGCCGCTAAAATCTTTTTCATTTATCACTCTTTTTTGACTATTATTTTTTATTATAAATGCAAACGCAAATATATCAAACCTTCTATAATAGAAAGATTACAAAATTGTGTTATGAAAAATCAATCATAAAAAGCTAATCTTATGAATAATGTTGAGTGAAAAATTGCTATATTTTAAGCAATTTTGCGACAATTTCATAATTTTTTAAGGCTCTATCGATTCTTCCTTGGGTGATTTTTTTAATTGAATATCTTGCATCGCGGCTGTCAAAATACAGTTGTTCATAATAGCGCAAGACATTATTGCGCTTGGCTTCAGATTCTGTTGCAAGCAAATTTTTTATGCTATCGTGCGAGTTAATAGAGTTTTCCTTGATTCCTTTATGATATAAATAAGCTTTTGCTAAGCACAAAGCACTATAAAATATTGCCGTTAGTTCCCATTCTTTAAATCTTTTTTCTTTTGAAAGATATTTGTATAAATCATAATTGACAGAGGCTTTTTCCAAATATGTTTTAGAATATTTATCCATCTTATTGTATTTCCATTGCAGTTTTAGGAAGTGTCAGTTCTTTGGATTCTATCATATCAAGAGGATAGATATAAACCTCAGGGAAAAATTTGTAATTTTCTTCAAAATCGGTAATGCTTTTTGTTATTTTATCTTCAAGTTCAAAATCTTCTTTTTCATAATAAATATAAATTTCAAGTTTGTTATGTGCGGAATTTAAATAAACACTGTTAATCCCGTCATTTTTTTTAATATCATTTATCATACCGTAAAAATCAAATACAAATGGCGGAATCTGAACATCGGTAAATACGGTTTTTTGTGCTATTTCTTTTTCGTTTATCATTAAAACACCTTTTTTAATATTATGTTACCACTTAGTTTATATTATTTCACTATTCAAAAGGTGTATATTTACATTATTTTAAGTTATTATATATTTTTATATTTTAACGGAAAAATTTTGAGGTTCCAATTCGCTGCCTTTAAAAACATCTTTAACCTCGCCCTAAAAAAGGCACCTCAATAAGGTGCCTTTGGAAGAATTTTATTATTTTGCTATTTGCTATTCATTATTTGCCATTCACTATCTATCATTCATCATCCTTCATTTTAAATGTCCAAGCGATTTGAAATTTGGGTTTGTCGCCTGAGGGTGATAATTTTGTGACTTGTGCAATGGGATTATTGGTGCTATCTGTTAAATCAAAAACACCGTTTTGTCCCTTTTTATCTTTTATCAGATACGGATTAGGGAAGGCTATGGGTAAATTATCGGAGCTATTTAATATCGAATCCGTGTCATCTTTCATTCTTAGAGTCCATGATATTGAAAATTCCGGTTTTTCGTCCCCGTTATCGCTATTATAATTTTCTATAGCCCCAACATCATAATGCCTTGAAGGGTCAAGCCCTCTAAATTCAACTTGCCCGTTTTGGCTGTTTAAAAAATCGCCGATTTGTTTTCCCGTTTCTGAATCAAAAAGACCATAAGCTCTTTCTGGGCAAGCTCCGTTAATTCTGATTGTTCTTGGAGAAGGGATTAAAATTACCTGTTCGGGCGTTTTATTTGGCGCTGCTTCATTTAAAAACTTATTTTGTTCCATAATAATTCCTTTCTTAAAAAACGATAAAATCTTGCATCACAATTGCGGCATCGTCTAGGTGTCGCAAAAATTATTCTAAATGTCTTATATATAAAATTTTAGATTATATTTAAATTAAGATAGTTTTGGATGTTTGGATGATAAGATAAAAGATAAAAGGGCACAAATCAACGTAAATATAAAATTCCCAAAATTTTTAATATTTAAACAATATTGTAAAAATATATTTACATTTCTTAAAAAACCTTCGGTTTTATTAAAGATTATGTCTTTAAAATCCGATATGTTTTGTGGCATAATTATCTTTTAGGATTTGGTAAATAGCAATGGAAGTCAATAAAAACAACTCTTTAAAAGCTTTTTTTGAAAAAATCAAAGCAAAAGGCGATTCAAAAGAAAAAGTCAAAAAAAATAGCGAAAAATTTGCTCCGGCAAATTCTCTTGATGCGCTTGAAGGCTATGGCAGAGCGCAAATTGCCGTGAGCAAAAATCTGAATTTTAAAGGAAACCAAAGTTCCTCAAATAATGATAAAACTTCTAATGAGGTGCAAAATGAAGAAAGTTTATCTGATGACCCATATGTACTAGTACCTCAAAAGCTTGATAAAGCGCTTGATTACATCGATAAAATAATCGACTCTAATGATGAGAGAAAAGGTGAAATTATTTCTATGATGCGAAGAGAATTGGGATATAGGCCGAATAATGACCTTTATCACTCCGAAAGCGATTTAAGAAAAATAAACAATTCTTATATTTTGAACCCTGAAATTGATGATGGTGAACTTTTAAAATTGTTTATAGATACCAAAATGAAAGATCCGTATAGTTCTTTGTGGGGTACAAAAGAATATTATGGCTTTGAATCCCGCCAAATATTTGATGTTCTTACTAAATTTGATAAAAATGATACAAAAATCAAAAAAGAAGGGTTTGAAATTTTAACCCAAGCTAAAGATTCAAAAGACAATACCCCTTTAAATTTAAGCTCGAATGGAATTATCAGCATATTACCTGAAGTTAATTCTGAAAATATAAATTGTCTTGAATTCTTATTGAATATCAGATATAAAGATGAAGGTAACGTAGATAGATGGTTTTTTAATGATTTTGAAGGTTATGATATTTTGAAAGCAATAAACTCTCAAAATAAAGATTTTGCTATCAGATTTCTTAATAATTGTCAAAATGACAAAGGTTTACGCCGGTCGATTTTGCATAACCTTGCGAATATTTTAAATTTTGTTGATGAAAACAACAACAAAATTGTTGAAGAGTTGATTGATATGAAAGATGATTCCGGTAATTCAAGATTTGACTATAATGATATTAAAAATTTAACAAATATACTTGTTCAAGACCCGAAAAAGAAAGAATTTTTAAATGAACTTATTTGCGCACGTGAAGGTAAATTGAGCGGTTTTGAAATTACAACATTGCTTGACAAAGTAGATTCTGAACAAAAACATCGGTTTTTTGAAAAAATATTAAATGCAAAAGATAATGAAGGTAAATATAGGTTTAACGTTAGTGACATTTCTTCGTTGCTCAATGAAATTGATTCAGAAGAAAAGAAAGAATTTTTTGAAAAAATATTTGAAGCCAAAGACGACGAAGATAAATACAGGTTTGATAGCACCGGCATTTCTTCGATACTTAACAAAATTGATTCGCAAGAAAAGAAAGAATTTTTTGAAAAAATATTAAATACCAAAGATGACAAAGGCAAATATAGGTTTGATGGTGCAGGTGTTGCTTTTATACTTCGCTATGTAGATTCAAAAGAAAGAAAAGAAGTGCTTGATCTTCTGTTGGATGCAAAAGATTATGATGGCAAATACAGATTTAACGGTAGCGATATTTATTTAATGTTTCGCAGAACAGATTTGGGAGAAAAGAAAGAACTTTTTGAAAAATTACTAAATGCCAAATATAATCATGGTAGATATAGATTTGACTCTAGTCACATTTCTTCAATACTTAATAGAATTGATTCGCAAGAAAAGAAAGAATTTTTAAATGAACTTATTTGTGCACGTGAAAGTAATTTAGATGGTTATGAAATTACCGAATTGCTCGATAAAGTAGATTCCGAACAAAAGCATGAAATTTTTGAAAAAATATTAAATGCAAAAGATGATGAAGATAAATATAGGTTTAACGTTAGCGACATTTCTTCAGTGCTCAATGAAATTGATTCACAAGAAAAGAAAGAATTTTTTGAAAAACTAATAGTTGCCAAAGATGATGACGGCAAATATAGATTTAGTGGCGATGTTATTACTAAAATTATGTCAGTGGCAAATAGTGATAATTTCGCGCTTTTAAATAAATTAATTAATTGCAAAGATAAAGACAATAAATTTGCTTTTGAGGGTGATGATATTTCTGAAATTATAGAAAACTTATTAGTCCATGATTTCGATGAAAAATATCTTGATAAACTGTTATCTGATATTAAAACAGGTGAATTAACGGGAACCTATGCTACTTTATTAATTTCAAATCAAAATAATTTTACCTTAAAAGATATTAAAACTTTAGAAAGGGTTCTTTCAAAAGAATTTGTACGAAATCTTGATTCGTCTTCTCTTGTTCTTGCCGCGCAATTAAAAAACCTTGTTCATAAAAATAATATAAATGAAATTCCCCTAAACAAGAAAAAAGACACTTTAAGAAAACTCGTTTCTTTAAATGTTGATTTATTTAATTGTGCCGAAAATTTAAAAGAACATTTTCCCTTAATCCCCGCTAACGAGGAAGAATATTGTTCTCTTTTATCATCATTAGCTAAATCAATCGGTATTGAGACAAATGAAATTTCAAAAGAACAGAGCGACAAATTAATTGACGATGTTTTTAAATTGTCTGATACGTTATCAAAATTGTCTGATGATGATTTTAATAATTTACAAATTGAACAAAGCTATAAAACGGACGATTTTATAAAAGATGTCTATGAAATTACAAAAGAATTGAGCCAAAGCGAGCGCCAAAAAGTCTATGATTATTTTGGTTTTGAATTGAGACGAAACGAAACGGGAATTGAAGCAGGTGATGGGCACCATTATACGATTTTAGGGTATCCGGTTAATTTGAATAACGGAAAAAAGCTTGCTCAAATTAAAGATAAAAAAACAAAAGAAATTGTCGAAAAGCTTCGCCCCTATGTAATAAAATATAGCGAAAATAATCCCATAAAAATAAATAATAAAGAGCTTGAAAGGCAAATAAACGATATAGTGTCGGTTTTCCCCGAAATTAGAACGCAAATTGGAAGAGTTCAGCACAAACCGCACGAATTTGACCTATTTAAGCATTCGCTAAAAGTTATGCAAAAAATCACCCAAAACCCGAAGTTCGATTCTTTGAATCCTTCGGATAAAAAAGTGATGCTGTTATCTTCAATGTTTCATGATATTACCAAAGTCCAAGGACTGAAAGATGTTACTCATCCTTTTGAAAGCTCGTTTGATGCTTATTATATTTTAAAGAAACTTGATTTAACAAAAGACGAAGAAATAAAAATATATTCTTTAATCAAAAGCCACAATTGGCTCGGTTATGTCAATTCAAGCAAAATAACAGATGAAAAAGAAGCGCAAAAGCGCCTCCAATCCGTCGCTTTTGACCTTCAACACGGCAATCTTTTTGAAATGTCAAAGATGTTTACCCAAGCAGATTTAAGTTCAATTAAAGAGGATAATTCGTTTTATGATTATTTCGAAGAAGCGTTTAAAAACAATTCTCAAAAAATTGACGAACTTGTGAACGAACTTAAAAAGACCCAGCCGCTTTTACCCGTTACAAAAATCCCGAAAGCTTCAAGAATTAAACAGGCAATTGAATATGTAAATGACGACGGCTCGACTAACCTCAAAGGGATTTATGTTGATGAAAAAGGGCTTGTTATAATTAAATATAATGAAGTCGAAAATGAAACCTGGGAAAAAATCGGATTTGCGCCAGGCTCCGTTTCAAGAGGCTATGAAACAAAAGATGCTGATGGTAATGATATAAACACCGGTAACATCAAGTTTTTTGTCCATGGGCTTGATATGCCTTTTCAATTAAGAAGATTTGATGCTTTTAATCTTCCCGATTCAGATGCGCTGTTATCCGTGAGCTACGCAGAAAGAGTCGAAAGCAAATTTCGATTCTTTAGACCCCATGGGGTAATTTTAGATACCGATGCAAATTATTCTTATGGCGGCGGATTTAATGACTCGGGATCCGGATGCGGAAAAAATATCGATATGTTTAAAGATAACTATATCTTTGGCGGAGAAAATGAGATAGATAGAAAATACGTCCCGGAATTGGTTAAAGAAACGCTTGGAATGGACGATAGCGAATATTTAGCTTTTGTTGAAGAAAATAAAAACAAGCCTTTTTGCGAAGTTACCCCGAAAGACAAAAGAGACAAATTGATTGAAGCATTTGCAAAAATTAATTCAAGAACAAGAGACCGAGGCGAAAGAAGCTATAATGAAATGTATATTTCAAACCCGAGCGTGATGGCGATGTTTGCTTATTCTTGGAATGGAGATAAGATAGATGATGTTATGGAATTTGTCTCACACCAAAAGCAATTTATAAAAGATTATGCCCTTGATAATGATTTGGCATTGTTTGTCTTTGGGGAATAAATATACTTTTGATTGGGTTCTATTGCTCTATAATTGAAATATGCTAGAATAAAACTTATGAAAAACTATTTTTTAAAACTGTTCTTTCTGATTATAACTTTATCTTTTAGCGTTTGCTTTGCTATAGATAATATCAAGGAAAACGCCAATTTTAAAGAAATTGCAAAAGGGTTTTACTTTGATATAAGTTCATTATCAAAAGATAAAGATGTATCAACAGGCTGGTTTAAAAAAGAAGATGGCAATGAAATTAAATTAATAAAATTCCAAAGCTATTGTGATACAGAAGTTCTTGAAATTATAGAAATGAAAGCTTATGATAAAAATCATAAGCTAATTGAGCACTATAAAGACGACAGCCCTATAGGTAGTGTTTATGACGGGTTTATAGATGGTGAAATATATTATCGGATTTTGTGCGGAAATTAATTTTTAATAAATAAAGCTTTTTCCTTTTTGCGACGTATGATGAGTCCATCTACTTTTTTGCCGTTTTAATATATGTGTTTTTTAGACAAATTAAAATATAAATTAAAGGAATGACAAATTGCACTATAATTCCAATTATAGAAAATATTTTTTGATAGCTGTTATATAATTCATTTTCAAACATAGAAAACGGCAAAGAAATAAGTATCGAAAAAAGCAAAGAAAATCCGCATAAATATATCATATTAAAAAAGCTTCTAAAAAATCTTTTAAAAACAATTTCTTTTTTATATGTGAAAAATGTCATAATTGCACTAAATAATAAAAGTATCAAAAACAATATTTCTATTACCATAAATAATTTTCTCTCTTTTCTAATTTGGCTAAAATTAAAATTGATATGATATAAATTACATACAAACCATATAGCGCCACATATCCCAAAAAGTTAAAAACAGATAAGACGGGTAAATTTAAATAAATATCTTGAACATCATAAGATGTACTAAAAAACACTGCCGATATGGTTAATGAACTTGTAGCAAGAAGAAAAGTATGTAATAGTGATTTTGAGATTTTTCGATAGTATAAATAATTGGCAATAAAACAAAATAATACAAGCAATATATAAATCATAATGCTTGTATTATAGAATTAATATTTTTATGTAGCAAGGCTGTAAATATTTGAGAATATAATTTAATTGCACCCCATGTCTAAAATATGCTAAAATCAAATTTATGAAAAACTATTTTTTAAAAATATTCTTTCTGATTATAACTTTATCTTTTAGCGTTTGCTTTGCTATAGATAATATCAATGAATCAATGTCAATCAATGATTTTTTGCTTGACAATGATTCAAAAAAATGGAAAAAATTAGACCTAAACTCGCAAGGTGTAGTTACGTATAAAAATAAAATTATTTTAAATTATAATGGGGTGCCATTAAGTGATGACACCTCATTTTACGATAACGAGTTACTAATGATTATCCATGCTAATAAAATTAAACCTCGTTTTGGCTGTAATCCAAAAAATATTAAGAAAAACGGCACCATGGGTTGTTATATAGATAACCCTGATAAATAATTAATCGGGAGTTAGAAAAAGAGATTTTTCTTTTTGTCGTCTTTTGGTCAAACCGTCCAACACCTTGTGGTTTTGTTTATTCCATTTTTCAAATTCGTCGGCAGCTCCTTTTTTATCACCTGCGTTTAATTTTTTCAATAGAGTTGAACTCATAAAATAACCCGGACCAATATTATATATTAAACTTGTCAGTGCAATTTTTTCATTATCATTTAACGGGACTTTTACATATTTTAAATAAGAACTATGTTCTTTAAAATCTTGCTTATAAAATTCTTCCGCTTGCTCCCTTGTAATTTTATCTCCGGGTTTAACATTTTTTGTATGACCGTAACCGATTGTCCAAACATCATCCTTTGTTGGTTTATATGCGGTATCTCTAAACCCTTCACTCCCATGGATAAAGTTTCTTGCTCTTTTGATTGCATCATCTGAGAAATATGTATTGTTTTGCGAAGTATTTTCCGTATCACTAGAAGAAATTAATGAAACAGCCGGCATTTCTCCTGTTGTTTCGTTGAAGCCTGCGGGAAATTTTGCAGATACAGATAATTCAGCAGGATATATTTTATCTTTTAATTTTACTTTGGGTAAATTTTGTTCTTGCGTTTTATTTCCCGGTAGTGGTATTCTAGAGCTATTTGTATCTTCAACCGCACTTGCTCCTCCTGTAAATTTCCCATTTCTTCTTCCCAGTCCTTCTTCTTCAATCCTTTTTTCTAATTCTTCGGGCGTTCTGAGCAAAATATCAGCGGGGGTGGCTTTGTCGCCTAAAATGTCTAAAAGTTCTTCTTTTCTTCTTTGTTTTTCTTTTTCTGATTTCTTTTCTTTATCTGATTCGAAATACAAAATGTCCTTAATATCTTCTTCTCTGTCTTCTTCCTTATCTTCCTTATCTTCCTTATCTTCATCATTTTCTATGGCTTCAAGCCTGCATTTGCAATTGGGATGATGGGGAATGGGGATTTCATCGCCTGTAACTTCTTTGCCATCGAGTGCTTTGCATTTTTTACACGCATCTTCATTTGCCCTTACAACATAAGTGTAATAACTGATTCCGGCTTTGATTGGGTCTTGTTTTGTCAATTTTTCCTCCTTTTTTTTAATGTGAATAACCATTGAAATAAAAAAAGAGCTAATAAAAACCATTATTCGATTTTCATTAACTCTCTTTATATTATTCAATTTATACTATTTATTATAATTAGATTTATAGTATTGTCAAGGAGGGGTCAAAAATTTAACTTGATTTCTTAAGGTTGACAACAGTCCATGGTATAATTAACCCATGATTATCAACACAGGCTCAAGAACTGATACTGTTCAATATTACACGAAATGGCTGTTAAAAAGGTTTGAAGAAGGGTTTGTATATTCAAGAAACCCGATGTATCCAAATATTGTTAATTACTATAAATTAAGCCCCGATGTTGTTGATTGCGTGATATTTTGTTCAAAAAACTATGAACCGATTTTACCTTATATTGCGCAAATTACCCAAAAATTTAACACATATTTTTTCTATACCATAACTGCCTATAGATTCGATATTGAACCGAATGTGCCCGAGATTGAAAAAAGTGTTGAAACATTAAAAAAATTATCGACAATTGTCGGCAAAAGAAGAATCGCCTGGCGCTATGACCCGATATTGTTAACAGATAGGTACACAAAAGAGATTCACTATCATACATTTGACTATCTTTCAAATGAGCTTTCGCCCTATATAGATAGATGTATCTTTAGCTTCGTTGATATGTATAAAAAGCTCAAAAACAATATGGAAGAAATTATTCTTTTAGAGGATTCGGATAAAGATGAAATTGCAAAAAACCTTGGCGCTATCTCTCAAAAAAGAAAGATGATTATTCAAACCTGCGCCGAAGATAAAAATTATCAAAATTACGGCATATTGGCTTCAGGCTGCATCACAAAAGAAATTTTAGAAAAAGCAAACGATATAAAATTTAAAAAAATTAAACCTTCAAAATCAAGAAAAAATTGTAAATGTATTGAAAACCGTAACATTGGAGACTATAACACCTGCCCCAACGGCTGCAGATATTGTTATGCAAATCAAAACCCCAAAATTGCGCTCATCAATTATAAAAAACATAACGAAAATTCGCCCTTGATTTTGGGCGAATTATCAAAAAGTGATAAAATTGTTATAAGTAAACAAGAGTCCTATTTAGAAAAATCGGATAAATCTTGCCAAATTAAATTATCTTTTTAATATCTTCTATCACAAGTTCGGGCGTTAAATGATACCTTTGATAAAGTTCGCTCAAAGAGACTCTGTCGGTAAATTCTTTTTTAGCACCGTAATTTATGACTTTCATATCGCAATTGCCGTAAAATCTTGTTATTTTTTCACCAAAGCCGCCTTCGATACAGCCGTCTTCAAAAGTGAGCACCATATTATGTTCCGATTTTAAATCTTCAAGCATTTTTTCATCAACTCCGCTTAAATAAACGGGGTTGATTAATGTTGCATCAATCCCAAGCTGTTTTTGGATTTCATCTTTAATTGAACTTGCTAAATAATAGAAATTCCCCGCACCAATTAAAGCTATTTTTTGCCCCTTATGCGTCATTTTATATTTATTTAAAATTGAATAGTCGGTATTATCTTTAATGCCTGTTGAAATAAGTCCACCAAAAGGAACTCTTATAACGACGGGATGTTTATTTTGTTCAATTGACCAATCGAGCATTTGAAGGTATTCTTCTTTATTGACGGGTGAAAGATAAACGATATTTGGAATGTTAGAAATAAGCGGAATATCAAAGATATTAAGGTGTGTCATATCGGCTGACGTTATTGCTCCCCAATAAACAAGAATTGTTGCGGGGGAATTATTAAGTGCTAAATCCTGCGACAATTGGTCATAGGCTCTTTGGACAAATGAACTTAAAACCGCTAAAACAGGTTTTGCGCCGTTTTTAGCAAGCCCTGAAACATAGCCTACGGCGTGTTGTTCGGCTATATCAACATCAATGTAATTATCTCCCATTTTTTCTCTAAAACTAGGGTCAAAGCCTGATACCCCCGGAGTTGCAGGTGATACTACAATAAGAGAATTGTCTTTTTCTTTCTTTTTTAAAAGGTAATCAACAGTGATTGAATTATATGTTTCAAAATTTTCTTGCGGAGCTGAATTATTGTCCGAATTGGTATCCAAGAAACCGTTCAAAACGAAATGGTAGCTTTCTTTATCATCTTGAGCGGGCTTATAGCCTTTTCCTTTCAAGGTATGAATATGAACGACAGTCGGTTTTGCTGTGTCTTTGACTTTTTTAAATGTCTCAATTAATTTTTCAATGTCATTACCTTCATTAAGATAATAATAATCAAAACCCATTGCCTTAAACATGTTATTTTGGCTCATTCCGTTTGTTTGTCTTAATTCCTTTAGCGCTCTATATAATCCGCCGTTTGTGGGCGCTATTGACATTTCATTATCATTTAAAACGATTATAAAGTTGCCTTTTAAAACAGATGCGTTGTTTAATCCTTCAAGAGCTTCACCGCCCGAGAGCGAGCCGTCACCGATAACTGCTATTACATTATATTTTTCGTTTTTTAAATCTCTTGCTTTTGTTACTCCCAAAGCAAGGCTGATAGAAGTTGAAGTGTGGCCGATTTTAAAAAAGTCATGGACACTTTCATCATCATTAGAATACCCGGAAATTGCACTATTTATGGGGTTGTCAATGAAGCCTGATTTTCTTTGGGTAATCATTTTATGAGCATAGCATTGATGAGAAACATCTAAGATGAATTTATCGACGGGCGAATTAAATACATAATGAAGCGCTAATGTCGGTTCAACAAAACCAAGATCGGGGCCTAAGTGGCCTGATAAGGTATTGGCACGATTTAAAATCCCCTGCCTGATTTCATCAGACAGACAATTCAATTCTTCTATTGTCATAGTTTTAATATCGTTTGGACAATTAACTTTATCTAAATATGAAACTGCGTTCATTTTTTCCTCCTTTATAAAAAATTAATTAAATCTGCTTTTAAACAATAATACCCTAAAAGAATTTATTATGCACAATATCATCACTCCGACATCCGCGAATATCGCAAGCCACATATTCGCTATTCCTATTGCGCCCAAAATAAGGCAAATAAGCTTTATTCCTATTGCAAAGATGATATTTTCTTTCACGATTTTGAGGCATTTTTTTGATATTTCAACGGCAGTTGCGACTTTAATCGGATTATCATCCATTAAAACAACATCCGCTGCTTCAAGGGCGGCATCTGTACCGATTGAACCCATAGCAATACCGATATCCGCTCTTGAAATAGAGGGAGCATCGTTGATTCCGTCTCCCACGAATGCCAGAATGTTCTTCTTGTTTTTGGTCTTGTTTTCCGTCTTATCTTCCATAAGGCTTTCAATTTTTTCGATTTTTTGATTAGGCAGAAGATTGGAATAGTATTTATCAATTTTCAATTCATCCGCAACATTTTTTGCAACTTTTTCAATGTCGCCCGTGAGCATAATGATATTTTTTATATTTAATTTTTTCAAATTTTCAATTGCTTTATAAGATTGCTCTTTAATGACATCAGATATTACGATATGCCCCATATATTCCCCATTTATTGCGATATGAACAATAGTTCCTACGCTGTGGCATAAAATGGGTTCAATATTATGATTTTTCATTAACTGTTCGTTTCCGACAATCACTTCAAGTTCATCAATTTTTGCAATGACTCCTTGTCCGCTGATTTCTTCAATATTGGAGATTCTTAATTTATTTAATTCTTTTTTATAAAAATTTCTTATACTAATGGCGATAGGGTGCGAGCTTGCGCTTTCAGCCAATAAAACATATTCAAGAAGCTTATTTTCATCAATTTTATTATGATGAATCGCAACAAGTTCAAATACGCCTTTAGTCAGTGTCCCTGTTTTATCGAAAACGACAGAAGTGAGCTTTGATAAGTTTTCTATGTAATTTGAACCTTTAATTAATATTCCTTTGCTTGAAGCGCAGCCTATCCCTGAGAAGAATGATAGCGGAATACTTATTATAAGGGCGCAAGGACAGCTTATGACAAGGAAAGTAAGAGCTCTGTAAATCCATTGGCTAAAATTTACATCATTATGCAAAATAATTTTTATAAACAACGGTGGAATTATAACAAGTGCAAGAGCGCAAAAAACCACAATCGGGGTGTATATTTTTGCAAATTTTGAGATGAAATTTTCGGATTTTGATTTTTTATTGCTTGCGTTTTCAACAAGTTCAATAATTTTTGAGGCTGTTGATTCGCCAAAGCTTTTTATGGTTTTGATTTTGATTAATCCGTTTAGATTAATTGAGCCCGAATAAACTTCATCATCTTTTTTAATGGTTCTTGGTTTGCTTTCTCCCGTTAGGGCTGATTCATTCAATGAAGAATTGCCTTCAATAATAATTCCGTCTATGGGAATTTTTTCTCCCGGCGCAACAATTATGATTGAGCCGATTTCAAGATTAGAAGGGTCAACTTTAATAATCTCATTATCTTTTTCAATATTAGCATAATCGGGCCTGATATCCATTAAACTTGCGATATTTTTTCTGCTTTTGTTAATTGCAAGTTTTTGAAAAAATTCTCCGACTTGATAAAAAAGCATAACGGCAATGGCTTCATTAAAATCACCCTGCTGACCTTTTGTTTCATTGTACAGCCCGAGCCCGATTGCACCAAGAGTTGCTGTCATCATCAAAAGATTTTCATCAAAGGGGCGAAAATTTATTATCCCATGGAGCGATTTTTTAATTATGTCATAGCCGATAATAAGATATAGCGCCATATAAAGACAAAATCTTAATATGTTGTTTTCAAAATTTATTAGGCTTAATGAGGCTAAAAATATCGAAGTGATAACAATTCTGATTAACATTGTTTTTTGTTTTTTGTTCATTCCTTTTCCTCGAAAATATTCTTCCTTAAAGATTTTTTAAAATATTCATTAATTTTATAGATATATTTCAAAATCTTCTTCCACTTTTTTGCAAGCTTTTAAGACTTCTTTTATAATCTTTTTTTGTTCTTTTTCGTCTTTATTATCATCAAAATCCACTTCCATTTTTTGGGTTAAAAAGTTTATTGTAACTTCTTTTATGCCATTAATCTTTTTTGCCGTTTCTTCCATTAAATTAGCACAAGATGCGCAATCGACTTCGACTTTATATGTTTTTTTCATTACTTTATCCTCTTTAGAATTGTCCTTAATATAATGGTAGCAAAAAGTTGAAACATGCTAAAAATTGTTAAATATTTTTAATATTAAGAAATAAGTATAGTTTGACTATTATGGTATTTAAGAAATATAATTTTTGTTATGCCGTCAAATGAATTAAAAGATATTAATAACAATGAAAGCACTTCTTTAAATCTCTCGCAAAATGCTTCAAAACAGCTTCCCGAGAGGAAAAAATTTGTCCTTAAAAAAAGAGAATCAAAATCAAACTATAAAATTGACTATGA
The DNA here is from genome assembly GCA_947624685.1 of Candidatus Gastranaerophilales bacterium. Classification (GTDB taxonomy): domain Bacteria; phylum Cyanobacteriota; class Vampirovibrionia; order Gastranaerophilales; family Gastranaerophilaceae; genus RUG14156. The sequence goes on from CANQLJ010000024.1 coordinate 16,157, forward strand.
AAAAGAATTAAACCCCGCCCAATTGGAAGCTGTTAAACACAAATCGGGGCCATTATTGGTTGTAGCCGGTGCCGGCAGTGGAAAAACAAAAACCCTTGTCTATAGAAGCGCAAGGCTTATTGAAGACGGAGTTGATCCTCAAAACATCCTTCTTTTAACATTCACCAAAAAAGCAGCAAAACAAATGCTCAATCGTGCTTCATCAATTTTGGATGAAAGATGCGATAAAATCGTGGGCGGAACGTTTCATAGCTTTTGTAATTTGATATTAAGAAAATACAGCTCGTTTTTGGGCTTAAAAAACAGTTTCACCATAATGGATAGTGCCGATTGTGAAGATGTGATTTTGCATTTAACAAATTTGCTTTATCCTAAAAAAGAAAAAAGGTTTCCCAAAAAATCAACCATACTTGAAATTTATTCTAAATCAATAAATAAACAAATGCCGATTAAAAATATCGTTGAAGAAGAATATTATAATTACATTGAAGTTTTAGATAAAATAATTGAAATTCAAAAAGCCTATGTAAAATATAAGCGTGAAAACTCGATTTTGGATTATGACGATTTACTTTTATATTTAAAAATTTTGCTTTTGGATAATGAAAATATTAAAAATAAATTATCGAATCAATATAAATATATTATGGTGGATGAATATCAAGACACAAATCTTCTTCAAGCCGATATTGTAAGATTACTCTCATCTTCTCATAACAATGTTATGGCGGTCGGGGATGATGCTCAAAGTATCTATGCTTTTCGAGGTGCAAATTATAAAAATATTCTTGAATTCCCATCACTCTTCCCCGATACAAAAATAATTAAGCTTGAACAAAACTATAGAAGCTCTCAACATATATTAAATTTGACAAATGCAATAATTAAAAAAGCGACGACGGGATATAAAAAAGAACTCTTTTCGGATATTAAATACCCGATGAAACCGGCTTTAATTAAAGCGGTAAATTCGCAAATGGAAGCGGAATTTATCTGCCAGAAGATATTAGAAATTTTAGATGAAGATATAAGCTTAAATGATATTTGCGTTTTGGCTCGAAATGCAAGGATGAGCTATAATCTTGAAATTGAATTAAATAAATATAACATTCCCTATCAAAAATTTGGTGGCCCAAAGTTTATTGAAGCCGCTCATATAAAAGATATTATAGCTCACCTTAGGGTCATATTAAACCCTGATGACACAATAAGCTTAAATAGAATCCTTCTTCTTTTAAAAGGAATCGGAGCAAAAGCGGTCAATGATTTAATTCCTCTTTTTCAACAGAAAAATTATTCGACAAAACTTTTGCCAAATAAATATAGCGAAACAATAACGCCTTTATTTAAGCTTTTAAATAGAAACAGCGAAAACGATTTAACATTAAATGAATTGGTTGATGAAATTATAAGGTATTATGAACCGATATTAAAAAATAAATATGACGATTGGCAAAAAAGACAAAAAGACCTTGAACATTTTTCATATTTATCAAAACAGTATAAAAAATTGGACGATTTTTTATCCGACCTTGCACTTGAGCCTCCCGAAAACTCCTATGAAGGAACGTACGGAAAAACAATTAAAGACGATTGTTTAACAATATCCACTATCCATAGCGCAAAAGGGCTTGAATGGGATTGTGTTTTTATAATAGGGGCGGTCGAAGGAAGATTCCCGAGCGTCTATTCTTTTAATTCAACAGATGAGCTCGAGGAAGAATTAAGATTGATGTATGTAGCGACAACAAGGGCAAAATCAAAGCTTTTTATAAGTTACCCTATTGATATGTATGATTATGCTACGCAAATGTTTTTAACAAAACCTTCAAGATTTTTAGATGATATTGAAGAAGACCTGCTCGATTATTGGGATATTGTTGAAGAGTAGAATTAAATTTTAAATAAAAAAAAGGCTATTGTTTATACAATAGACTCTAATAAGGATGACAATAAAGTTATATGGTGTATATAAGCTTTCTATTTACAAAATTTATATCGTACCCGAAAAGTCATTTCTTTAACATAAATTTTTAAATCTCGTCTGTTTGGTGTATAATTCTTTTATGAAATTAGTTATTATGATTCCCTGTAAAAACGAGCAGGACAATATTTCAGAAGTTTTAGAGGGAATAAAAAAAATAAAAAAAAATAAAAGAGCGATAAGGGGAGTTGATGAAATTAAAGTTGTTGTACTTGATGACAACAGTTGTGATGATACCGTAAAAATCGCTCAAAATTATGATGTTGAAGTAATAAGTTTTAATCATCATCAAGGGCTATCTAATACATTTAAATATGGCGTAAATTACGCTCTTTTAAATAATGCTGATATATTGGTTAATTTAGATGGTGATAATCAATATAATATAGATTATATAGAAAAATTAATCGCCCCGATTTTGGATAATTCTGCCGATATGACAGTCGGCGCAAGACCCATAAAAAAGATAAAAACTTTTTCAATTTTTAAAAAGACGATGCAGATATTAGGGTCTTTTGTTGTGAACTTGATTACAAAAACAGATATAAAAGATGCTGCAAGCGGCTTTAGAGCGCTAAATAAAGAAGCGATGCTTAATATAAATTTGTTTAATAATTTTACATACACTCTTGAATCCATAATTCAATTAAATTCAAAGGGCTTAAGGATTAAAAGTGTCGAAATTGATGTAAATATCCAAAACAAAAGAAAATCAAGACTATTTAAAAGCAATTTTCAATATATTTTTGAACAATCAAAAAATATAATAAGGTTCTTTATCATCTATTCGCCCAAAAAATTTTTTAATTTTCTTGCGGGAGTGTTTTTTATATTTGCGCTATTTTTGGGTTTGAGGTTTTTATATTTTTATTTTAATAACGATGGCACAGGGCACATTCAATCATTAATCTTGTGCGCAATAATTTTTACATTGTCTTTTTTGTGTTTTTCGCTCGCTATTATTGGGGATTTGCTCTCGATAAACCGAAAAATTCTGGAGGAAATGAGGTATTGTCTGAGGCAAGATAAATACAAAAAATGATTTTTGTGGTAATATTGTTTGGTATTATTTTAATTAGCTTATGAATAAAGAAGAAATAGCAAAATATTTTGATAAACTCCTTGAACCAAAGATTCTTGTAATCGGCGATTTTGCGCTTGATGAAATGGTGTACGGTAAAACAAGCAGAATCTCAAGAGAAGCTCCCGTTTTAATTTTAGAACACTATGAAACAAAAGATATTTTAGGGGCCGCTTCAAACGCCGCTCATAACGTTTCAACCTTAAACAAAGGTAAGGTCGGTGCAATCGGTGTTTATGGGGATGATTATCAAGGGGAAAAATTAATCGAGATATTAAAAGAAAAAAATATCGAAACAAAATATATGGTTTTGGATAAATCCAGAAAAACTACTACTAAAACCAGAATCTCGGGCTCCTGTAATCAAAGTATCACCCAGCAGATAGTTAGAATCGATAGGCAAACAACCGCTTTTTTAGATAGTGAAATTGAAAAAAAAGTCATCGAAAACATTAAAATTGCGCTTCCAAATTATGATGGCGTTATACTTTCCGATTATCATTTAGGGTGTTTAACGGATAATATTATAAATTGTGCAATTGAAGTTGCTAAAAAGCACAATAAAATTATCGTTGCCGATATTCAAAAAGATATGCAAAGGTATAGGGGGGTTGATGTAATTACACCAAATCAGCCCGATTTTGAAAAACAGGCAGGGTTTTATATTGACAGTGATGAAAAATTGTTTTCCGCCGCAAAAAAATTAATTGAAGAGTTAAAAATATCAAAGATTCTTTTAACAAGAGGCGAAAACGGGATGGCGCTGTTTGAAAAATCTGATAACGCAAATGATGATATAAATATCAAAAAAATAAACGCTTATAATAAAAAAGAAGTCTTTGACGTAACCGGTGCAGGGGATACCGTTGTTGCAGCGTTTACTTTGGCGCTATGTGCGGGGTTTGATGCGATAAGTGCCATGAGAATAGGAAATTTGGCTGCAAGTATTGTGATTCGCTTCTTTGGGTGTCATACGGTAACAATAGAAGACTTAAAGGAAGAATTAAAATAATTAAAATATAATTAAAGAAAAGGAGAATAAAAATATGAATATTCTAAAGAGAATAAAACCTTTTGATTATTTAATAATTTTTATAATTATATTTGCTCTTATTATCGGGTTTTTGACGTTTACCAAAAAAAGAGCAACTTCATCCAACCAAATTGAAGCAAATGTCAATATTGAACTTGAAATATATTTAAGAGGAGTTGCCACAACAAGCAATGAACCGCTATTCAAAGCGGGAGATGAAACATTTATTACAATCAGGAATGTTCCCTATACAAAATTGAAAATCAAAGACGTTAAATTTGATAAAAGAAAAATTATGCTTCCTTCCCTAAATCCCAAAAAACCATATATTTTAACAAATGACGAATCTTCTCCGTATCACTATGATTATTTGGTTACGGTAGTTGATGACGCTAAAATCACCAAAGACGGAGATGCCGTTGTGGGCGGAAATAAGGTTAAGATTGGTCTGCCTATCACGCTTGAAGGGGCAAAATATAAATTTAACGGCGTTATAACAAACATTATCCCGAGCCAAAAACCCCAAAACGACGGGCATGAAGAATTAGACGAATATACAAAAATAAATCAAGATGTGCATTAATACTATAAAAAAATTTATAAATAACAGTATATTTATGGATAATATCGATGGGATAATTTTTTTCTCCCTTCTTTTGCTCCTTTTTTGCTCAATTGCTCTTGAATCGCAATACCTTGGGGCAATATCTCTTATATTTTCATTTTTGGTTATTTTTAAATTACTTTTTAAAGAAAAAACATATAAAATAAAATTCCTTTTATATGAAAAAATATATTTCATCTTTTTTCTTTTTGTTGTGGTGAGCTTATTTGCTTCAAGCCTTTTTGCACTTAGCTTACATGGCTTTATAAAGACATTTATCTATGTATTATTTTTCTATAGCGCATCGATATTTTTTTCAGACCCTAAAAACAAAAATAAAATCCTTCCTTTGATATTGTTTGTTTCGATTTTGGCAAGCTATGAATCATTTGTTGCAATTATACAAAATTATCGAGGAGTCGATGAAATATCAGGTTGGCAAGATATGTCAAGAATTAACCCCGAAGAAGTTATCTCAAGAGCATATGGAACGCTTAAACCCTATAATCCGAATTTGCTTGCGGGGTATTTATTATGCGCGCTATCAAGTTTTATTTATCTTATTTTTTATTATCTTAAAAACTATAAAAAAAGAGTGGCTTTAATATTTTTTGCTCTTTTTTTAATTAACCTTATTGCAATAATTTTAACGGGCTGCAGAGGCGCATATTTAGGTTTTGCGCTATTTTTCCCAATATTGTTTTTCGCGCTTATCTACTATATCCATAAAACCTTCGGTTCAATTAAAAATATCAAAAAAAGATATAAAAATATATTTTTGGCTTTTGTAATCGGCGTAATGTCTTTTATTATAATACATCCGGCACTATTAAAAAGAATCGAATCAATTTTTGCTTTTAGAGCGGATAGCTCAATATCGTTTCGATTAAACGTCTATGAAGCTTGTGTTCGGATGTTTTTGGATAACCCCATATTAGGAATCGGCGTCGGCAATCAAAATTTTAGAGAAATCTACGGATTATATATGAAAACAGGTTTTGATGCCTTAGGGTCATATTGCGTATTTTTGGAGCTTGGGGTTGAAAGCGGGATATTTGCGCTTATTTCATTTATTTTATTTTTGATAACATTAATCAAATATTGTTTTTATGTTTGTAAAAATGATGATAATGTTAATCAAAAGATTCTTGCTTTTAGCGTAATTTTATTGATAGCTTCTACTATGGGTCACGGATTGTTTGATACCGTTTGGTTTAGACCGCAGGTGCAGTTTTTATTTTGGACAATGATTGCACTGTTAAAATCGATAGATTATAAAAATCTACCCATAAAATAATTATTCGTCGATATAAATTTCGCTTAGATTATAAATTAAGCTGCCGTATTTTGTGGGATATGCGTTTTTTATTTTGTTTCTTAAAGCAAAGATATTTAATGGCGCATAAAGATATATAAGCGGGTCTTGAAGAGCAACTATATCTTGATATTTATCATAAATCATTTTTCTTTTGCTAAAATCAAGCTCGAGCGCTCCTTTTTTAAATATTTCATCAAGTTCTTTTTCAAAATCCAAAACCACATCGCTCGATATTAAATCATTTTGAGTTCTTTTGTTAAACATATGTAATGTCCCCCCGTGGGTCCAAACATTATAGCCTGCGTTAGGTTCATAGATGTTTGAAGTGAGAGCTATTAAAATACAGTCAAAATCGACTTGGGAAGTTATTTTATTAACCAAACTGTTAAATTCAACCGCTTTAAAATTAACTTTAATTCCCAAATTTTCAATGTCTTGTTTAATTGAAACGCCTGTCGCTTCTCTTTGGGTGTTGCCCGCGTTTGTTAAAAGCTCAAATTCAACGATATTATTGTTTTTATCATACAAAACGCCGTCTTTTTTATAAAATCCGCTTTTATTTAACAATTCCATAGCATAATTAAGGTCTTTTTTATGTCCTTTTGCGACATTTTGGTTTAAAAACTTGCTTCCTATGGGTTCTGCGCTGTATAAGGGTTCAGATAGTCCTGAAAATATATTTAAAACCAAATCGTCTCTATCAATTGCGTAATCTATTGCGCGTCTAAAATTCACATCTTGAAACCAGGCTTGTTTTTTGGGTTCGACATAGAATTTACCTTCTTTATTTTTTCGATTATTCAAATTAAAAACAATAAAAGTTGTGTTTGTGCTTGCGCCAAGGTTATATAGCTCAAATTCACCTTGTTTTTTGAGTTCTTTATATCTGTTTAAAAGTGAACCTTGAACGCTCAATATATCAATTTCGCCCGATTCAAATTTCAAAGTCTGATTATTTGTATCACCTGAGATAATGTTAATGTATTTATCGATATAGGGCAGTTTTTCGTTATTTTGATTTATTAAATAATAGTTTGGATTTCTTTCATAGACGACTCTTTGAGACGGTACATATTCGCTTAATTTAAAGGCGCCCGATACGACAAGCTTCTTTGGATTAACATCTACCCCGTTATAGGTTAAAAAATATTCCTTCCCCTTGTCGGTTGCTTCTTTAAAGATGTGTTTAGGAAGAATTGAAGCGGAAAGATTCCTTAAAAAAGGCGCAAAAGGTTTTGGAGTCGTAAATTTAACCGTATATTTATCAATTATTTCGACTTTTGGTAATTCCCCGTCTATTGTCATAATGTCTCTTGTGCCGCCGTCTCCAAAACCTCCAAAAATCACTGTATTATATGTAAAATAAACGTCGTCTGACGTTATTTCAACGCCATCAGACCATTTTACCCCATGGCGAAGGTGGATTATATAGGTTTTATTATCTTTTAGAACTTCAAAGCTTTTTGCCAGTTTTGGTATAACGACGCCTGTTTGCGGGTTTGTCTGCACAAGTCCGTCATACATAATTTCAGACAATTCTGAACTTGTCGCGTCATTAGAATTATAGGGATTAAAGGTCTTTGGGTCTCCAATGATACTTGTTGTAAAATTTTTCCCAAATTTTCCAATATTACTATTTGTTTGAAGATAGTCAATTCCGTTAATTGTGACGTTTTTATATGAGGGAGTGGGTTTAAAATCATTGATTAATTTTTGTTCGTTAGAATTATGGTTTTTTGGTACTTCATCATATCCTTTATCTTTTTTAAATATTAGAGCGCAAAAAATAAAGATAAAGAGAATAAAAATAAATATTAAGATTAAATAAGTAAATTTTTTCATAATATTGATTTTATCATAATTAGATGATATAAAAAGCTAGAGAAGAATAATTTTTTCTTTTGAAGTAATAAGGATTAATTTTAAGTGAGAATATTAGTTACCGGTGCAACAGGATTATTGGGGAAAGCTCTATGCCCTATGCTTGATGAGGAAGGTTTTCAATATTGGGCATGTAATTCAAAGATTTTTGATGTAACCAATACCAAAATGGTAAATGAGATAATGAATAAAATTAGTCTCGACTTTATTATCCATTTAGCCGGATACACTAATATTGATGCCGCCGAAGACAACCCCGAGCTTGCTTATGAAGTAAATCAAATCGGCACAAGAAACATCGTCCACATTGCAAAAAAACACAATATTCCGATTCTTTATGTCAGCACGGATAATGTTTTTGACGGAAATTCCAATATTCCCTATAAAACAACCGATGCAACAAACCCAATTAATGTTTACGGAAAATCGAAACTTTTGGGCGAAAAAGAAATCATTAAAGCCACAAAAAAATATTATATCTTAAGAACCTCATGGCTCTACGGTCAAGGGGGATATGTTGATGCGATGCTCACTTTTTCTAATTTCAGAAAAGAAATATCAGTTGTCGACGATCAAGTCGGAACGCCGACATGTGCGCTTGACGTATCTAAAAAAATTATTGAAATAATTAAAGAAAATAAACCCTACGGAATATACCACATATCTTCCTCGGGCAGTGCCAAATGGTCTGAATTTACCAAAAAAATCTTTGAAATTAAAAAAAGAAATGTTGAAGTTAAAGCAATCGATAAAAGCGACTTCCCGCGCCCCGCGAAGCGTCCTAAATATTGCGTTTTGGATAGTAACAATATGCTGCC
>CANQLJ010000025.1 GCA_947624685.1 Candidatus Gastranaerophilales bacterium
CTTAACAATTCTAAAGGTTTTTGTGTCGGGTGTTTTCCGAAAGTTTTTTCACTTTGTTTTGGAGTATCAATTTGCCATACGGAGCGCATTTGTTTATTTGGCTTCTTAAGTTCATCTTTGCCCCAGTCGCCGTTTTTCATTGTTTCATAATTGAAGGTATGTTTAGCTTTCGGGTTTTTCTTTGCCCACAGTAATGTTTCATGGCTTGCCGTAAAATATCTGCAGCTCATATTGGGCGAAGCGTTTGGTTTAAACCAGCAAATGTCATTTAGAATTTTAAACCCTTCTTTTTGCAAAGCAAAACCGCAGGCATAAATTGAATGATATGTACCTGAAATCCAAATTGTACCATTTGGTTTTAAAACTCTTTTACAGGCATTAATCCAATTAACGTGAAATTCAAAATCTTCCTCTAAACCTTTGCTTTCATCCCACTTACCTTTATTGACACAAACAACTTTGCCTGATTTACAAGTTATTCCGCCATTAGATAACATATAAGGCGGATCTGCGAAAATCATATCAACAGAACTTGGTGTTGCTTTATTAAGTATTTCAATGCAATCACCCATAAAGAGCTTTATATTGTCTTTTTCATAGTATTTTTTCATAAACCTATTTTATAACAAAATTATTTTTAATTATTTTCTTCTCTTAGCCCTTCCAATATCCCTTTTGTCTCAAAGTTCGCTTTTTTGATTAATTCAAATTTCTTTTCTCTTGAAAGCGTGTGTTTGATTCTATATTCCTCTTTTAGAGCCGAATTTTTATCTTCAAAAATTTTTATATAGACAATTTCTTTTGGCCTGTGGGCTTTTGTATATTTTGCGCCTAACCCCAAAACGTGCTTTTGATAGCGCTCGAGAGGGTTTTTTGCAATCCCGCAATACAATTTTTCATCAATCGTTTTTAAAATGTAAAGATAATATCTCATCTAAAACTTCTCTGATTTCGCTTTCTTTTTCCAATGTCACAAGCATATTTCGGTATTTTGAGGCATTTTTGACGTTTTCGATATAATATCCGAAAAATTTTCTCATAAATTTAACCCCGTTAATTTCGCCCATATTGATTACTTCGAGCCTCAAATGTTCTTTTAGCATCTCTATTTTTTCTTTTAAATCAGGCTCAGGAATGATTGAACCATTTTCAAGATATTTTTCTATGCGGTATGGAAGCGTAAAATCTCCCATAATACCTCTGCCGATTGCGATGCCGTTGGCTTGTGTTAATTCAAGGCAATTTTTGGCATCTTCAAAATTTTTTATATCGCCATTAGCAAAAACGGGTATATCAAGTTCTTTTTTTAAAAGTGCAATTTTTGACCAATCGGCTTGCCCCTGATACATCTGCGCCCTTGTTCGAGCATGAAGCGTCACAAAATCCGCTCCTGCTTCTTGAAGTGTTTGCGCAAATTCGATATAATTTTCTTCCTCGCTGTTCCAGCCGAGGCGAAATTTTGCGCTCACGGGCAAATTCGTTTCTTTTTTTATAGCACTTACTATTTCATAAGCAAGCTTTGGGGTTTTCATCATAGCTGAGCCGTCACCCGATACGACAACTTTTTTTACGGGACAGCCGCAATTTATATCTATTACACTAGCGAAGGGGGCAATAATTTTTGCGGAATTGACCATTTTGTCAATCTTATGACCCACAAGCTGAAATGATAGAGGATATTCAATATCGCTAAAATCGATTATTCTTGGGTTTGGGTTATTGCATAACATTTCTGATGAAATCATCTCTGTTGTCATGAGGCAATTTGAACCGTATTTTCGAATTAATCCCCGAAAAACAATATCGCTAATCCCTGCCAGGGGCGCTTGAATTACTTTAATTTTTGAAATGTCGATTTTTTTATTTTTTACTTCCATTTAATTCGTTTAAATAGTCTTTTAATTCCTTAATTCTGTTTTTGGCAAAATTTGTGGTCTCATCTTGCGCATTGTTTTTTAATGACAAATATTTTTCATAGTTTTCGACCGCAAGCTCATATTTTTGAGAATTATCATAATTCAAACCGAGCGAATAATAAGCATTTTCAAAATTCGGGTTTTTAGAAATCAGCAATTTATATTGTTTAACAGCATCATTTGGTTTTTTGAGCTCATCAAGATTCAATGCTTTATAATAAAGCGCAAATTCATCATCCGGTTTTGTTTGGAGATATTTATTTAATATCGCTAAGGATTCATCATAGCTTGCATTTTCATATTTTTGAATCGCATCATTTAAGATATTTGAATTTTCGTTTTCTTCGATATTTGAAATTATACTAAGCGCATCTTTATTTGTTTTATCAAGCGCAAGAACCTTATTAGCGCTCATTTTGGCGTTTGTAAAATCATTCAGCGAATAATACATCGTTGTAAGGTTCACAAGCGCTTCAAGGTTATTAGGTTCAGTTTTTATGACATCTTCATAGTATAAACTTGCGTTTTTATAATCCTTCATCTGCCAATAACAGCTTGCTATCGCCATTTTAACGTCATTTGTTTTATTTTCGATATTCAAATAAGCCTTGAGCGCCATAGGGTAATTTTTTTGGTCATATAATTTTGAAGCTTCGATATATTGAGAGCTCAGGGAATAATTTTTCGCATCATTCAGGCTTGCACTCAATTGAGCGCTGTTTGGAAGGACAATGAGCCCTTTTTGGCAAATATCCATTGCTTTTTTATATTCTTTTTGTTCAATATAAATTTGAGCAAGGTTGATATAGGTTTCTTCCTTTGCAGGGTTTAATTTTTGAGCTTTTTGATAATAGTAAATTGCGTTTTTATAGTCTTTGTTTTTATGAAATTCAAGTGCACAGTTAAATTGCGCTTCGTAGTTGTTTAGCGATGTGTTTGCCTTTTGAACAAGATAATTTTTGAGCTTTTCGCCTTGGAAATTATTTAAAATTATATTTTCGCTTTTTTGCTTAATATCAGCGTTATTGGGTTCAAGCGTGAGAATTCTTTCATAGATTTTTAGCGCCTCATCATAATTTTTCTCATCTTCCAAAATCTGTGCTTTATATTTTAAAACATCCGTTTTGTTTGGATTAAGCGCAAGGATTTTATCATAGATTTTATTTGCTTCAAGGTAGTTTTTTTCTTGAACATAAAGCGAAGCAAGGTTATATAAAATCACTTCGTCATTTGGGTTTAATTGATATGCTTTTTGATATTGCGCTTTAGCACCTTCAAGATTACCTTGTTTTTGATATATTGCGCCGAGGTTAATATAGCCTTGGGCACTGTTTGGGTTATTAGCGACACCTTGAGTCCATTTATTTTCCAATATTTCCATTAATTCGGGGCTTTTATCGCCATATTGAAGCGCAAGATTATATTGTTCCATGCTCGCTTCATAGTTCTTTGCGCTATCTAACATAACGCCGTATAAAAAGTGAAGTTTAGCGTTATTCGGCTCATTATCGATTGCGGTTTTAATGTAATCCATCGCAAGAGCAAGGTTATTTAGGTTTTTATAGATGTTGGACAGATTTTCATAAGCAGTATTTTTATATTGAGTGTTTAATAATTTTTGAAAATCATACCCGCTTGCACTCAATTCACCTTGGGCTTTAAGGATTTTTGCGTTTTGTAAAATCGTGGAAGGGTCATTTGAGCTGTTTAATCTTTTTTCAAGCTCGTTTATTTCTTTAGCGCTTGAAGTTGCAATTTGAGCTAAATTTGGATTTTGCGAGCTGTTATCTTTAGACCAATATTTTGCATAGAAATTTGCGCTTTTTAGGTCAACGAGCGCTTTTTTGATTTCTTTTGTTTGGGTTCTATAGTATTTTGCTCTTTTATAATATGCGTTAGCTAAGGCTTCTTGAATAGTAGTGTCATAAGGCGAAACTCTTAAAACTTTTTTAAATTCATTAATAGCGCTTGTATATTGACCGTCATTTAGATATTGAAGTCCGTTAGAATAATATGCACTGAATCTTTGAGCGTCAGAGGCGCTATATTCGGCTGCATTTATATGATTACAGTTAATAAACAAAAACAGAGCAAAAATTATAACAAGTCTCTTTTTTCCTTTTTTTTGTTTCGTCGTATTCATCATATTTTTTTATCACCTTATCAACGCTTTTTTAAATTATACAATAATATCTTTTCTAAATTAAATTTGTTAATTATCTTATAACTATATTAGCATATAAATTTTATTCCAAGATACACTTTAGGGTATAATCAAATTATGTTTAACCATTCAAAACTTTTTGATAATATAAGAAACCTCTATTCTCTAATCAGCTATCAAAGATTCTTTGAAAAAGAAGGCAGGGCAATTTTACCTTTGAGGTATTTTTTGGAATTAACTCATCGTTGCAACCTTTCTTGTCCTTATTGTTACTTAGGGCAAAATAGGGTTAAAGATGAACTAAATACAAAACAATGGTTTAAAATCATCGATGAAATACCTTTTTTTGCTTTTATTACTTTTGTTGGGGGAGAAGTATTATTAAGAGAAGATTTTTTGGATATTTTAAATTACGCTTCTAAAAAAGTTTTTGGAAAAGTTAATATCGTTTCAAACGGGGTTTTATTGAACGAAAAAATGATTGATGGAATAATAAAATCAAAAATCCTTCTTTTAAGCGTTTCATTGGATGGATTCAAACATAATCACGACAAATATAGATTAAAAGAAGGGCTATTTGATATAATTGACAACAATCTAAATAATTTAAACAAACAAAAAAAGAAAGCAAAATCAAACCTTATGGTTGATATTAAAACAATCGTTTTAAAAGACAATCTGGAAGACATTTTAAAATTATACGAATATTGTATAAAAATGAACTTTGATTTTCTTTCAATTTCGTTTTTGAGAAATAACAATCTAAAGCAAAACCCGATATTAAGGGATAATTTTGATGAAGAATTTTATCTGAAGGATTATCCGATTGAACCGTATTTTGATTTAGATGAATTTGAAAAAATTTATCTTGAAATTCAAAAAATAAAAAAACATTTTAAAAACAAAGCTCCGAAATTACCGGTATTGCGCTTTGCGCCAAAGTTTGATAACGACGACCCAAAGCTTGAGCTTAATTTAATTAAAAAATTTTTTACGCAATATAAAACAAAAAAAATTGATGAAATTTATAAACCCTGTTTGTATCCTTTCTCTAACATTATAATTAACCCCATAGGTGATGTTTATCCTTGCTTATCATATAAAATGGGAAATATCATAAATGAAAAATTGATTGATATTATAAACAAACCGAAATACCGCTGTTTTAGAAAAAATTTAAAATATTCCCGCGTTTTTTCTTCATGCCAGATGTGCTGCGAATTAGTTGTTAAAAATTCATAGTTATTTTAAAATTAAAAAAGTTATGAAAAAGTTTCTTGTTATATTATTTTTGACGATAATTTTAAAATTAGGGACAAACAATTGTTTTGCAATTGTTGAAAACAACAAAATTAGCCTATCACAAGCAATCGATATTGCCCTTAAAACCAATCCTCAAATAAACATATTAAAACTAAACATTGAAACATCAAAAAACGATATTAAGCTTGCAAATAAATTAAATAACCCCGATATTTTCACTTTCCAAAACATGGGAACAACGGGAAAAACAGAACCGCAGCAAATCGGCGTTAGCTATGACATTGAGCTTTTTAAAAGAGCAAAAAGAAAAAATCTTGCAAAATCAAATTTAAATCTTGCACGAGATAGCGAAAAATTCAGCGAGTATGATTTAATTTTGAAAGTCAAAGAAACATACATCGATTTATTGCTCAAAAAATCCAATCTTTTGATTTTGGATGAACAAAGACAGCTTGCGCTTCAGGCTCTTGAGGCACTGGAAAAAGAAGCAAAGAAAAATAAAACCGCTTCAAAAAACATCCAAATTGATATTGTGCAGGCAAAAATATCTTATAACAAGGCGATGATTGAATATAACAAAGCAAAAAACGAAGTTATATTTTCTCAAAACCGTTTTAATAACGTCATGAACACCTCAAACGTCGAATTTGACACAAAAGAAGATAAATTGGATGAAAATTATGACGCGCTTTTAACGATAAACCCAAAAGAAGATTATATCACTTTTGATGACGTTAAAAACTATTCTCTTAACAGTCGCTATGACCTAAAAGCTGCGTCACAAGCCGTAATTAGCGCACAAGAAAACTTAAAAGTAATCAAAAGCAAGCTTATCCCGGATATTGAGCTCACAGGTGGCTACGGCTATCAAACAAAAGGCTATAATGCGGATAAAAAAAATGAGCACGGCGCTTTTGCGGGGGTCAGTTTAACAAACATCCCTTTATTTTATAGATACAAACCCGAAATCCAAAACGCAAACCTTGAAATCGAAAAAGCACAGTTAAAATATAAAGATATTGAAATTGACGCAATCAGAAACATCACAAACGCTTGGGAAAAATATACGATTGCAAAAGAAACTTTGAATTTTTATGATGATGAAATATTAAAAAACTCCAAAGAACTTTTGGAAGCTTCAATTGAGAGCTTTAATAAAAAAGAAATTGATATAACATCGTTTTTGGTATCTAAAAGGACATATTTTTCTCTTATTTTAGATTATCAAAACGCGCTCAGCGACTATTATTTAAGCTATGCGGCACTTTTAAAAGAAATGAATTGCGACAGATTAAGCGATATTACAAACAATAAAAACGAAGCGCAAAACCTCTAAAAATGTTTATTTGAGGCATTTAATCTTGCTATAGCGCGAGATAGCGCAATTTGAGCTCTCATTGTGTCGATATTTTCTTCGCGCGCTTTTAATCTCGCTTCCGCTCTTTCTTTTGCCTGAGTTGCGCGAGCGACGTCAATATCGCAATCGAGCTCGGCAGTGTCTGTTAAAATCGTGGCGTAGTTATTTGAAAATTGTAAAATTCCTCCCATCGTTGCGATACATTGGCTTTTAGAATCCTTCACAGCCTTTGTAACCCCGACATCCAGCGCACAAATAACGGGGATATGGTTTTTTAATATCCCCAATCGGCCGTCTTTTGCCTGAACATAAAATTCATCTATATTATCATCAAAGACGACTTTTTCATGCGTTATAACTTTGAGGTGGATTTTATTTTCTGCCACTTTTTGTTCCTTTTGTTTTGTTGTTTATTTTTGCGCGTTTACTTTTTGTTTAATTATCTTTTAAAACCTATTGCGCTTGGGTTTGTTTTGCTTTTTCCAAAACATCTTCGATAGTTCCTACCATATAAAAAGCTTGTTCGGGTATATCGTCATATTGGCCTTCAATTATACCTTTGAAGCCTTTGATGGAATCTTCGAGTTTGACATATTTTCCTTTAGTACCCGAGAATTGTTCAGCGACAAAGAAAGGCTGCGAAAGGAATTTTTGGATTTTTCTTGCACGATTAACAGTCAATTTATCCTCTTGAGATAATTCATCCATACCCAAAATCGCAATAATATCTTGAAGGTCTTTATATTTTTGAAGTATTTCAAGAACTTTTTTTGCGACACTATAATGTTCTTCCCCGATTATATGAGGGTCAAGCGCACGAGATGAGCTTTCTAAGGGATCTGCCGCAGGATAAATTCCAAGTGAAGCGATATTTCTTGATAATACCGTTGAAGCATCAAGGTGAGTAAATGTCGTAGCAGGTGCAGGGTCTGTTAAGTCATCCGCCGGAACATAAATTGCTTGAACAGATGTAATTGACCCGTCTTTTGTTGATGTAATTCTTTCTTGAAGTTCGCCCACTTCCTGTGATAGTGTCGGTTGATAACCAACAGCGGAAGGCATTCTTCCTAATAACGCCGAAACTTCAGACCCTGCTTGAACAAAACGGAAGATATTATCGATAAATAATAACACGTCTTGTTTTGTAACGTCTCTAAAATATTCAGCACATGTTAAAGTGGAAAGTCCCACTCTCATACGAGCTCCCGGAGGTTCGTTCATTTGGCCGTAGATTAGCGCAACTTTATCTAAGACGCCCGATTCTTTCATTTCATTATAAAGGTCGTTTCCTTCACGGGTTCTTTCGCCGACCCCTCCAAAAACGGATACACCGTCATGGGCGGAAGCGATATTATGAATCAATTCCATAATAAGAACGGTTTTCCCAACTCCCGCACCTCCAAAAAGACCGATTTTTCCGCCTTTTTGATATGGCATCAATAAGTCGATTACCTTAATTCCCGTTTCTAATATTTCAATATTTGTATTTTGTTCTGTTAATTTCGGGCTCGGACGATGTATCGGGAATCTGTCGTCACATTGTACATCTCCCATATTGTCGACGGGTTCACCCAATACATTTAATATTCTTCCTAAAATTCCTTTTCCGACGGGGACTTTGATGGGGTTAGACGTATTTATAACTTTCATCCCTCTTTTAAGCCCGTCAGTAGATGACATTGCAACAGCTCTGACTGTGTTTTCGCCCAAGAGCTGTTGGACTTCAAGAGTCGTTTTTTTGCCGTCGTCGTTATATATTTCAAGTGCATGGTAAATTTCCGGTAATTGCGCATTTTCAAATTTAACATCAATTACAGGCCCGATGATTTGAGTAATGATTCCAAAATTATCCATTTTTCACCTTTTTCAAAATTCTTTTTAAAATTAAAGTAACTTATATATTTTGATTATATCTAAAGATTTAATCCTGATGTGAAAAAATAAAAGAATTTCAACTATTTGATGGATATAATTTTTTCTCTCTTAAAATAAAATGAATCTATCCTAAAAGTTTAGTTCTAGAATGGGGATTTTTGTATTCTTATATTAAATAAAATATATATTTATATATAAATATAATAATCTATAATAAAGACAAAATATTTGTGCAAAACTCCTCCAAATCCTGTTATATCTTGAAAAATGCATGTGTAAAACTTTTTTGAAAATTCCACAACTTTTAAACAACGGGAATTTTTTAACATCCCGCTTTTGCAATAATTAAACAAGTTAAATTTTTGATTCCGTCATCTAAAAAACAATTGATAATTTCTTCTATCGTTGCGCCGGATGTTGTTATATCGTCGATTATGAGGATTTTTTTATCGGTCAATTCGTTGATATATTTTTTATTTATTTTAAAACTGTCTTTGATATTTTTGTGTCTGTTTCGAACCTTATATTGCGGCTTTGTGGGTTTTGTTTTAATTATTAAATCCCCCTTAAATTCTAAATTGTATTCTAAATTAGCTAATTTTGAAAACTCTTTTGCAATCAAAAACATATGTTTATAGCCTCTTTGAGCAGATTTTGTAAAATACGAAGGAGGAAAAGTCACAATATAACTCTCGTTTTTAATATCTAATTTTTGATAATATTCAAAAAGCACCTTGGCAAGCGCTTTAGCGCAGATTTTTTTATGAGAAAACTTGAGCAATTGAATTAATTTTTTAACCGTTTTATTGTATGACGCCGCACAAAAAATAGGAATATTTTTATAAACCCTCTGTGCAAAACTTGACAGATAATCAACATCTTTTAAACAGTTTTTGCACAAAATATCATCAGTTTTTGCACAGGAACAAATTACGCACTTTTGATTATAAATGAGATTTAAAAAGAAATGATAAAACCTCTCAAAATAACTTTTGATATTGTCTTTATTAAATTTATCCAAAACCATGACAAAAGTATTTTATATTATTTTATCGTTTTGGGTTTAATTTTTAACATTTCTATAATTTTTGAGCGGTGATTACTCTTTCAATTCCTGATAAATCTTTTTTTATCTCGATATTTTTGTATCCTTCGTCTTTAAATATTTCTTTAACTTTTTGTGCTTGATTAATTCCAAGTTCAAAAGCCAAAAATCCGCCTTCTTTTAAATAATTCTTAGAACCTTTTATAATTTTTATATAATTTTCTATTCCCTCATCATCCGACGTAAATAGCGCAAGCTCGGGCTCTTTTAAAACTTCAATTTGAAGGTTATTTTTTTCTTTTTTGGGGATATAGGGAGGGTTTGACACAATCAGGTCAAATTTTTCGCAATCCCTAATTTTTGATAATAAATCAGACTTCCTTAAAATCACTTTTCGAACTAAATCCAGTTTATTCACGTTTTCAAGCGCAACTTCAAGTGCTTCAAGACTTATATCCACCCCTAAAATCTCAATTTCATCTTCCCCTTCTTTTTCTTTGATTTTTAAAAGCTGTTTAGCAAGTGCACAAGCGATAATCCCCGACCCCACGCCAATATCTAAGACATTTATTTTTCCTTGAATATTTTTTATTAAATCATAAGCGCAATTGACCAGAATTTCCGTTTCATCCCTTGGAATAAGCACATTTTTATTTACTTTATAGCGTTCACCCATAAAATACCAATAGCCAAGCATATATTGCAGAGGTTCTTTTGTTTTAGCTCTATGAATAGCGAAATCCACAGCTTTTTTTTCATCATCCTTATTTATTTCTTTTTGAAGCATTATATCTTCAAGCGACATTACTAAAAGCTCTTGAATAATTATTTGCGCTTCTTTTTTATATTCTTCAATACCGCCCTCAAGAAGAATATTTTCGATTTTTTTAGTTATATTCATTATCTAATATTTCCATAATCCAATTTCGAACATCGAGTCTCGATGCGTTTGTTGTGTCTTTCTTTTCGATATTGTGCGCTTTTGTAATTTTATCATAATAATAAAGCTGCTTTTT
Organism: Candidatus Gastranaerophilales bacterium; assembly: GCA_947624685.1. Classification (GTDB taxonomy): domain Bacteria; phylum Cyanobacteriota; class Vampirovibrionia; order Gastranaerophilales; family Gastranaerophilaceae; genus RUG14156. Next base: position 10,637 of record CANQLJ010000025.1, read on the forward strand.
TGTGGGTTTTAGGTGCGACATCTTTTTTTCCTGCGCTTTTTTTCTTAATTCTTTGGCTATTTCTTTTTGCTTTTGCAGATACGGCTCAGCGAGCTCTTTTTGCTTTTTTTCATAAAACAAAAAATCAAAATATTTTTCTAAATCCCGATAAAAATTATCGTCCTCAAAATAATCTTTCAAAAATTCAAAATGCGGATTTTCGATTTTTATATAATATTTTTCATCTTCCAAAAATTTGTCAATCAGATTTAATGTGTTATAATTTTCGTATCTCAAAAAATATGCCTTCAAAGTCCCCAAAAGTTGAGATTTTTGGCGAGGTGTGAGATATAAAAAGAGAGAATTTTTGATGTTTTGCATTTTATAAAAGTATATTTTTTTAAAATAAATCTTCGATTTTTATGGTTTTTTTGGTGTCTTTAAAGACTTTAAACTTTGCTTTGATTGGATTTTGGGCAAAGAGATTTTCTAAAAAAACAGCATTATCCCGAGCATTCTTTCTGATTTTCTTTTCGTCAAGAAAGGTCACTTTGTTACTTTCGTTATTCTTGTTATTTGAGTTGTCTTTGTCCATCTTATCCATAGTTTTATTATACCATAAATGTGTTTTAAAGATTTTTGAATTTTGTGTTTTGAATTTTTTTGTGGTTTTGTTTGGTTTTTTATTATTTTTATTATTTTTATTATTTTTTTTGGGTGGTGTTATATATATAAAGTATTTTTCCCACAAAAAATTGCGCAATTTTTTGGGGGAAAAATACTTTATATAATTATAGAAAACAAAAGATTAATGATACTATAAAAAAACAATGACGTTAGAAAAAGGTTAGCAATGTTAGAAATTTTATTTGAAATATTTCAAATTCTGTTTACAAAAAATCTGCAAAACTTTGCATTCTTACCAATTGAAATTACCCAAAATGAAAGATAATTAGTTTTGCCGCATAGATGTTTGACAGTCGATAGCAAAATATTAATCAATAGCTATCGGGCTATTTAAACAACGGTTGGATAAAATAATACAGAGATTTATCTTTTTGCTATAGTCCTTGCCGCATAGACGCCTGATGCGCTTGCCTGCATCAAACCTCTTGTGACGCCTGCGCCATCGCCTATTGCGAAAAGGTTTTTAACACCCATTGTTTCAAGCTTGTCTGAAACAAGCACCCTTGCGCTATAGAACTTGACTTCGATTCCGTATAACAAAGTATATCTTGAAGCGACGCCCGGAGCAATTTTATCAAGAGCATAGAGCATTTCAATGATGCTCAACAATTGGCGATAGGGTAAAACGAGGCTCAAATCCCCCGGAGTTGCACATGAAAGCGTCGGCTGGATGATTGATTCTTTGATTCTTTGAGGAGTGGAGCGCCTTCCGTCCAACAAATCGCCGAATCTTTGAACCAAGATGCCACCTGAGAGCATATTAGCCAATGATGCGATGTGCTGACCATATTTAATCGGCTCGTGGAAGGGTTCCGTGAATTTTTTTGAAACCAAAAGCGCAAAATTAGTGTTTGGCGTCTTTTTATCGGCATAAGAGTGCCCGTTTACGGTTGAGATGCCGTTATAGTTTTCATTTACGACTTCGCCGTTTGGGTTCATGCAAAATGTTCGAACTTCATCGCCAAACGTCGGTGCATGATAGATTAATTTCGATTCGTAAAGTCTTGATGTAATAGGCTCCATCACCGCTGCAGGAAGCTCAACGCGCACACCGACGTCGACTGCGTTATTGACCATTTCGACTTTATGTTTTAAAAACTGTTTTGAAAGCCAGTCTGCGCCTTCTCTGCCCGGGGCAACAATTACGTAATTTGCCATATATTTATTGCCCTGTTTGGTCGAAAAGCCTTTTATTACCTTATCTTCGATAATTAAATCTTCGACTTGTTCATTATTTATAATGTCGATTTTATCGCTCAAATAATCCTGCATCGATTTTAAAACCGCCAAAGCCCTCTCTGTTCCCAAATGACGAACGGGAGAATGGACGAGCTTTAGCTCCGCCAAAGTCGCTTTGTGTTCAATATCTGCAAAATCCGCTCTGTTTGTGCCAAATACGGTTTTTGTCGCGCCATGGTCAAGGTATATGTTGTCGCAATATTCAATTAAATCTTCAACTTCTTTATATTCCATATAATCGACAAGATGTCCGCCCACTTCCGGCGTTAGAGTTAATTTTCCGTCAGAAAATGCTCCTGCTCCGCCCCATCCGCACAAAAGTCCGCAAGTATTACAAGACAGGCACTTTTGCTGTCCCATTCTCATCGGGCAAACTCTTTGCTCAATTTTCTTTCCTTTTTCAATCAAAAGAATTTTCCAGTCGGGCTTTAGTTTGACAAGCTCAAGCGCGCTGAATATTCCGGCGGGGCCGCCCCCAACAATTGCAACATTATACATCTTTTTAAACCTTTAATTATATCATCGACAGATAAGCAAAACTTACCATTTTATATTACTACAAACAAATTAAATAATGATTTTTTTCTTGAATTTTTAACATTACTTTAATATAGTATTTATATATATTTGTAAGGAATGATAAAAATGTATTCAATTAACGAATTTAAAATCGTGGATTATATGCCCACAGTCGTTGAACAATCAAGCAGAGGAGAAAGATCTTTCGACATTTTTTCAAGACTGTTGAGAGAAAGAATAATTTTCTTGGGTTCCGAAATTGATGATGATGTGGCTAATTCAATCGTGGCGCAATTGTTGCTTTTAGATAGCGAAAACTCTCAAAAAGATATAATGCTCTATATCAATTCCCCGGGAGGCGTAATCACAGCCGGGATGGCAATATATGACACAATGAACCTTATAAAAGCTCCCGTATCGACGATTTGCCTTGGCGATGCGGCTTCAATGGGCGCATTTTTGTTATCGGGCGGAGCAAAAGGAAAAAGGCTCGCCCTTCCAAATTCAAGAATCATGATTCACCAACCCTTAGGCGGTGCTAAAGGCCAAGCGACCGATATAGAAATTGAAGCAAAAGAAATTTTAAGAATGAAAACGATGCTCAATTCGCTTTTAGCAAAACACACGGGTCAAAAAGTCGAAACAATCAAAAAAGATACCGAAAGAGATAATTTCATGACCGCCCAAGAAGCGCTTGAATATGGCCTTATAGATAAAATCATCACGCGCGAAGAAATAAACTAAAAAATTATCCTGTTTTTAATATTAATCCTAATTGACAGTTATATATAAAAAAATTAAAATATAATTATAATCAGGATAGTGATTTAAGGTAGAGTTTTGCAACAGACAGAGGAAAAAAATATCCATAAAATAAAAGAGTTTTTATTAAACTCTTTTTTTAGCGTTGTTTTAAAAGAAAAATTTTTCGATGAAAAATTCCTCAACAACGCTCTTAGGACCCTTTGTGCCAAAAAAACATTTACCAAAGCCTCAATTTTATTATCCTATCTTGCGCTAAATCAATATCGAAAGGGCAAAATTAAATATCATCAAACGATAAATTTTTTAAATGATGCGATGGAGCTGGCAAAAACCCCTTCTGATGATATTTCGGATAATTTATTTGCAAAAAAAATAAACATTTTTATTTTAGGGCTTATTGAATACTATGAAAAAAGCTTCCAAAGCGCGGATGATTCAATTAAAACAAGCCTTTATATTAAACTGAACGACGAAAAATTAAACGACAGGATTAATTTTGAGATAGAAAATTTTGAAAAAACAAAAATTCTATCTAATATCCAAAATACAAAAAATATCCCCTCCTTTATCCATAGCGAAATCAAAGACGACGCGCTTTTAGCGCTTCTGCAAATCGGAAAAACGCTCTCAATTGAAACGGATATTGATAATCTTTTAATTATTATTGCAAAACAAATCCAACAAGTTCTCCATGCAGACAGATGCAGCGTTTTTATATATGACGAAGAAAAAGACGAGCTATGGAGCAAAGTCGCGCTCGGTCTTGAAACAAAAGAAATAAGATTTAGCGCAAACAAAGGTTTAGCCGGCCATGTTCTTCGAAACGGGAAATCGATTAACATAAAAAATGCCTATGAAAACGAATATTTTAATAAAGAAATTGATTTAATCACAGGCTATAAAACAAAAAACATCCTCTGTATGCCGATAAGAAACCTGAATCATCAGATTGTGGGTGTGTTTCAGGTCTTAAATAAGTTTGACGGTGATTTCACTTCAAAAGACGAAGAACTTTTGCTCGCGATAGGTTCAAGCGCCGGAATTGCAATTGAAAACGCTAATTTATTTTCAAAACAAAAAAAACTGATTGAAGAAGAAAAAATGGTCTTTTCAAGCTTTATAGACAGCCTCTGCGCTTCAATCGACACTCGGGATAAAATCACCGCGGGACACTCCAAAAGAGTCACTTTATATACAAATTTAATTTGCGAAAAATTTAACCTCTCAAAAGAACAAAAAGAAATAATGAAAAACGCTTCGCTTCTGCATGATATAGGAAAAATCGGGATAAAAGACGCAGTCTTACAAAAAGAAGGGAAGCTCACAACAAAAGAATATGAGCACATAAAAGAACACGTAAAATTGACTCATAATATATTAAGCAAAGTTTATACATCAAAAAACTTTAAAGATGTCGCTCAAATTGCCTCATCGCACCACGAAAGATTCGACGGAACGGGATATTTTAAAGGTTCAAAAGGAGAAAACATTCCGCTTGGAGGAAGAATATTAGCCGTGAGCGATGTGTTTGATGCAATAACCTCCAAAAGGCACTATAGAGATAAAATGCAAATCAAAGACGCATTAAAAATCATGGTCGAAGGAAAAAACAAACATTTTGACGGAAAAATCGTTGAAAGTTTTATGGAGATACCTATAGATAAAATTTTGAAAGTGATTTTAAATGACCCTGATTATGATTTTAAAAATGATGAAAATATGTTAAAAAGCTGCAATCTCGCCCAAATTTATGATATTGTGAATAAAAGCGAAAAAGCTGTCTCAAAAAAAGAAGAAAAATTAATCAAAGTCTTTAATAAATACTACCAAAGCTAATAAAAATAAGGTTTTTAAAAAAGCGTGGCTATAAACAAAAAATATTCAATATTTTATATAAGTTTTATTGTTTTTGGATTGTTCAATCCCTCTTTTGGGCTTGAAGAAAGCCTTTTAGAGCCGAATTTTTCAAATATTAATGAAATTAAGCAGCAAAAAAATCAAAATCATTTTAATTTGGCAAATATCGTAGACAGCTTTTTGACAAGCGAAAATAACCGGGAAAATACCTCAAATGAAGATAAAATCAACCTGAGAAAAGATTTTATTTCAATCACATCAAAATTTAACCAAGGAAACGCAAAAGTTGCCTATGACGAATATAGTGCGCTGATTGACAAAACCGACAACGACACGAGCCTTTTAACTTTGGCAAAGATTTTTTATGAAATCGGATTATTTTCTCTTGCAAATAAAGCGAGCGAAAAAATTATCTACAAAAACCAATTTTATGACAATATGCTTGATTTAGAGACGAGTTTTAAACCAAAAGCCGTCTTAAATTTAGATGAGGAAATTTATTTTGCAAAGCAATATTCAAACATCTATTTTCTAAATAGCGCCCAAGAAACAATCAACGAGCTTAATGAAAAGAAAAATCAATATCAAAAAAATGATTTTTATCATTTTGTCCTCTCAAGGGCATATCTTGAACTAAGCCAATATAATAACGCGCTTCATCACATAAATAAGGCTATTTCGATTAATTCAAACAATATAAATTATCAAATTTTTAAATGTGATATTTTAATAAAAAATAAAAAATATAAAGAAGCAAAAAACACTTTAGACAAAATCAAAAACAAAAAAAACATAATCTATTTTTCAAAAAAAATCGAACTTTTAGACCAAGAGATTTTGTCTTTGATTTCAAATAATTCAACGGATAAGAAATATTATGCGCTAAATGAGATGTTTTTGGAAGGAAATTTCGAAAAAACAAAAAAAGAATGCGATAATATCTTAAATTTTGATAAAGAAAACGACAAAATAATGACGCTTTATGCTAAATCAGAGCTTGCATTAGGTAATATCGAAAGAGCGAACACTTTTTTTGTAAATTCTTATAAAATTAACAAAAATAATATCGATACTCTAATCGGCTTGGGCGACATCAGATACATCCACGGCGACTATAAAAATTCCGTTAAATCATACAAAAAAGCCTATAGCCAAGATAAAGACAACAATGAAATTTTAATTAAACTGTTGAGTGCTCAAAGACAATGGGGCCAAAAAGAAAAAGAAATTAAAAAACTCGAGCAAAAGCTCGATAAAATGCCAAAAAGCGCTAATCTTGATTACTATAAAAGTGCAATATCGATTGCGCAAAAAAATGCCGTCTTAAAAGAAGATTTCCTCAAAAAATCTCTATCAATAAATCCTCTGTATGAAAATGCTTTAGGGGAGCTGGTTGAGCTTCATTTAAAAAATCGTAATTTCCAACTGGCAAAAAATTTGATTTACAACCTTTCTATTACATTAGAAAAGAATTATTACTATTATTATCTTTGTGGGTTGTATAATCAAATGATGAACAAAAAACAAGAAGCAATACAATTTTATAAAACTTCTCTTAATCTAAATCCCAACTTTGAAATTGCAAACACAAAGCTCTTAAAGCTCATACCCGACATTGTAAATGAGGAAATATAAGTGATTGTATCAACAAAAAGCGCAACTTTAATTGGTCTTAATGTCTATGAAATTAATATCGAAGTGGATACGATTAATTCTCTGCCCCAAGTGTCAATCATAGGTTTACCCGATACCGCCATATCGGAAGCAAAAGAAAGATTAAGACTTGCGATAAAAAATTCAGGCTATTCTTTTCCTCAAACAAAGCTTGTGATTAACCTTGCCCCGGCAGATTTAAAAAAAGAAGGTTCTTCTTATGATTTAGCAATGGCAATCGGGATTTTGGCCAAAGAAGAAATTATCAAAGATTTTGATTATAAAAAAATTGTTTTTTTGGGGGAATTATCTCTCGATGGTTCAATTAGAGCGATAAACGGGGTTTTACCCATCGTCTGCGGGCTCAAAGACATAGGAGTTGAAAAAGTTATCGTTCCTTATGATAATTTAAAAGAGGCAAGTTTTATTGACGACATTGAGGTTTTAGGCGCAAAGAATCTTTCTTGCGTGGTAAATTATCTGAACAATAAAAGCGAATTGTCGACTTTGAAACAAAATATAGAAGATTTTTTGGACAATAATCCCGACTATGGCGTTGATTTTAAACACATCAAAGGCCAAAATGCCGCAAAAAAGGCTCTTGAAATTGCTTCTGCCGGAGCTCATAATGTCTTGATGTCAGGGTCTCCGGGGGCGGGAAAAACGATGCTATCAAAGGCTTTTATGTCGATATTGCCACCATTAACACCAAAAGAAGCAATAGAACTTACAAAAATCTATTCGATTTCGGGGTTGTTGGATAAAAATAATCCGCTTATTACAAAAAGACCTTTTAGAGCCCCTCACCATAGCGCAAGCGCAGTGGGGATTATTGGCGGAGGGTCTAACCCAAAGCCGGGCGAGATAACTCTATCGCATCGGGGCGTTTTGTTTTTAGATGAAATTGTCGAATTTCCGCGCCAGACGCTTGAAGTCTTAAGACAGCCCATCGAAGATAACATCGTCACTATTTCAAGAGCGCAGACAAGTGTTACATATCCTGCTAATTTTATATTAATCGGGGCGATGAATCCTTGTCCTTGCGGGTTTTTGGGCGACAATAAAAAACAATGTACATGCAGCGAATATCAAATAAACCGCTATAAATCGCGCCTGTCTGGGCCACTATTGGATAGAATTGACATTCAATTAAAAATCCAAAGATTAAGTGACGAGGAGCTTTTGGCAAGCGAAAACAATTGCGAAGATTCCGCAACAATTCGAAAAAGAGTAATAAACGCAAGAAAAATTCAATATGAAAGATATAAAAACGATATGATTATCACAAACAGCGAACTTACTCCAAAATTAATCAAAAAATATTGCAAAATTGACGACAGCTCAAAACAATTTTTGAAAAATGCGATAAATAAATTTAACCTCTCGGCAAGGGCGTATGACAGGATTTTGAAGATTTCAAGAACGATAGCCGATTTGGAAAATAAAGAAAATATTGAAATTAACCATATCGCCCAAGCACTTCAACTGAGAAGCTTCGGCTAAAATTATACGGGGATAATGAAACCAAAGGTATTTGAATTATTTTCAAAGCTTTTTGCAATCATTTGCCCCTGGTGGCTTTTTATGATTTCGCTTGAAAGGTATAACCCAAGACCGACGCCATTTCTGTTGTAGGGCGAATTTTGGGTTTTATATTTTTGAAAAATTTCTTTTAGGGCTTTTGCCTCGATATAAGGGCTTTTGTTTTCGAGCGTGAAAATTGCGCTTCCCTGCTTTATTTTGCAATTTACTTTAATCAAAGTGTTTTTAAAAGCATAGTTGAGGCTGTTTGAAAGCAGATTGTCGATGACTCTTTTTATTTGCAATTTGTCCGCATTTATTATGATTTCGCTCTTTTGGTCGAATGAGATGTCGAGTTCCTGGTATTTTAATAAAATTTTTATTTCATCGATAGAATTTTTGATGAGCTTAACGAGGTCAAATTTTTCGTAGTTTAATTTGAGATTTTCATGGTCGAGTTTATAGAAAATGTTTAGCATATCGACCAGTTTTTGCATATATTTACAGGAATTTAGCGTCAAAGACAATAAATCCAATTCGTCTTGGGCGATTTTTGGTTCAATTGTATCCAAAAGCGACTCCATTGCACGGATTTGAGCATTAATCGGCGTTTTAAGGTCGTGGATAATTTTGATGAAACATTCATCTTTTTTCGCTTGATTTTTGAGCATCTCTTCCCGCTTATTCCTTATTCCTGCTTCATTTTGCCAAAGTTTGCTTTATGGTATAAAATTTTTGCAAATTATTGAATATATAAATTATATTATAAATAATATTAAAATCAAATTTATATATTTAAATATAATTTTTCAAGTTTGGTTTTAGAAATTTCTTGAAATTTTTAAGCCGTTATTAAAGTACCTTGAATCCCGCCCTAAGTTGATTTAAAGTCGATTTTAAGCAATTAAAAAAGATGGGATAATTATGTAAATAATTATGTAAACTTTTGTAAAGAATATGAAACTTTTGCGCAATTATGCCCTTAAAAAATACTTTATTAATATACAGATTAGTATAGGATTTTAAATTTAATTATGGCAATAGACAGTTTACAATCTTCATATTTATATCAAAATCCAAGATTTCTTCAAGCAACAAGCCCTTCTGTTGGAAATAAATTTGAAGGTAATGAATTTAAAGCTCAACAAAATCGTCAAAGCTATGGTTTTATGCCTTCTTATGAAGATATGGAAAAAGCAAGCGCATATTTAAAAGGCGCAAATGGTCTTGAAGGCAATATATTTACCCAAAGAACCCAAGCAACAAGACCAAGCGGACTTCAAGGAAAGGCTTTTGAAGGTTTTCAAGCTCCCTCAAACAACGGCACAGGCGAATTGAGCCCTGTTTTATCCGGCCGCGAAGATGAAATTGAAGAATGCCCCTGGGAAGCATACTACGCATAAGATTAACAACAGATTTACAATAAAAAAATGGGCGCTAAAGTTAAGGCCCATTTTTTTGTCGCGTTTATAAGATGTTTGATTTATATGGTTTAGCTGAATGTGTTAAAAGTGCCTTCAATGTTGTCGTCAATTACTTTTTGAACACTTTCCAATTCCGTTTCAATTGCGCTTCTTTCGCTTTCAAGTTGATTTAAGCGAAGTTCGAGCCTTTTGTCCGTGTTTTGCAATTTGTCTTGTGTTGCTTTATATTCCGCTTCCGCTTGGGCATCGTCCGATTTGTCATATTCTTCTATAATCGCGCCATTTCCCAATGTTTCCCAGGCTTGGGTTTTCAATTCTTGTTCGTGTGTTTCGCTATTTTCTTCAAATTTTGCAAAATAATACGTTCCTTCTTGAATTGCCCTTTGAAAAGAATCGACATCGTCTAAGTTTTCCGCGATAAAAAAGTCGTTTTTGTCAAACGTTTTTTGAACGTAATATTCCTTTGCATCTTCTCCTTCGCCTTCAATTCGGCTTTCATAAGAGCTTAAATCCATTTTAGCCAAAGATTTTGTATAGTCGCTGATTGAAGAACTATCGCCGTCAATTTCGGCTTGAGCGACCTGTGCTTTAGCGTTTTCAATATCTTCCAGGGCAATTAATTTCGTATTTTTTTCAATCATTTCATCTCTTTCGGCTTCCGATGAAACGACGACTTTATTTCCCGAGGAGCTAACCAAATAATACTTATCTTGGCTTGTGGAAAGTCCGTCTAATTGCTGGTTCATGTAATTTTTGTAATTGGAATAGCTTATGTCGACTTTGGCAATTTCGCTTCCCGTGTTGAATGTGAAAACCATTTTGCGGTTAGACGTTGCATCTTGATACTTCGTCGATGCGGCAGCCTCTTTATCGGCCAACTGTAAGCGTTGAAAGCTTATTTGTTGAGCTTCATATTCAACATTGCTTTTCCTTGCCGTTAATTGCAAAAACCTTGCTTGGCTTGCAGAAAGCCCCATTTCAATTCTCCTTACAGCTTATATTGTCTAACAATATCTATATCGGAAAATTTGGGTGAAACTTTAGAAAAATAAGCTAATTTTAAGCATTTTGTAACATTACTTTACAAAGTTGTTACACAAAGTTATTATATTTTGGCCCCGTTTTATTCTTTGGCCCTGCTTTTATTCTTGGCTATTTTGGGCCTTTTGAGATTATTCTTGAGTCTTTTGAGCCCCATTAACTTCTTTATTAGCTTGCTCTTGTTCTTTCTTTTGATTTTTAAATTCTTCGGGGCAATCTTCTCTATCTTGATTCCATCTGTCAAGCCCCATTTGCTTTCTGACTAATCCGATACCCACATGGACTCTCCATTCGTCCATTTTTAATTGTGCTGCAAGGATTTTATGGCACCCAATCGGAGGAAGGGGCAATAGCGGTTCATATAAGTTTTTAATAGCCATCATTTGGTCGGCAGTAATTGCCAATTTTCTTTTTGGGAATTGGATTTTGGGAAGCATCATTTTTTGTCTTACCAAATTAATTCCGAAAAATACTTTCTTTGGTTCGAGCTCTAACGCCGCAGCGATAACTTCATGAGCATCGGGGTTCGGCAAAGGAAGCATTTTTTTGTACATTTCTTCAATGCGCGCCAATTGTTCTTTGTTTATTAAAAGAGTCTTGTTTTTCGGACGCATCTGGCGTTTGAAATTTCTGTTGCCTTGAGGTCTTGAGGGGCGTTTGAAACCGCCGTTTTGGTTATTTCTTTGTTGGAAATTGTTTCTCGGGCGGAAATTGCCTTGAGCACCTTGATTTCTGTTATTGTTGTATCTTTTGGCATGACTATCCGGGTTGCCGCTTCCGGCACTGTAGCCTCTGGAATAATCTTGAACCACGCCGTTTTCGTCGGTCGGCATTAAGCTGTCCGCCGTTGTTCTTTCGGGATACAAGCATTCAGGACAAATTACTCTTTTGGGGTTTTTAGTTTCAAACTCTTTACCGCATTTAATGCATTTGTTTGTGTACATCTAAATAGTCTTTCTATTTCTTTTAAGTCCCATCGCACAATGAAATCAAATTAAAAGGCAATGTTTAAATAACGTTATCTCTCTACTTGATTAATTATAACCACATTCTATAAAAAAATTCAACTTATTGCAAATTTTTTTACAAAATTATATATTTGATTTTTTCTGAAAAATTGCTAAAATTTAATGTATGGCTAGAGACGGACTAATAAATTGCAAAAAATGCGGAACATTGTTCTTCAAAAACTCCGGCAGAGAAGTCTGCGAAGAATGTTTTAAAAAAGAACTCCAATTAATCGACAAAATAAGGGAACTTGTCAATTCAAAACCTGAGAAAACAAGTCTTGAAGAAATTGCAAGCACATTGGATGTCCAAAAAGCAGAACTCGAGGATTTAATCACCCGCGGAAGACTGTTTGTCGTTTTGCCAAAATTATCCATAAAATGCCGCTTTTGCGGAATTGAGCTTGAAGACGACGAAAAAACAGGCTTCACCTGTAAAAAATGCCTTTTAAAATTTTCCCCGAAAATAAACGAGCTTGAAAAAAAAGGGTTAAATGTCCAAAAATATCAAAATGAGATGAAAACGATAAACAGACGCCTCAGAGGCGGAATCAATACAACGGAAGGCAATGGCTCGAGATTTGGTTTTATTCAAAATTACGACTTGTGAAGTAAGCTAAACGTTTTAAAATCGATTATGATAAGAAGTTTTGACCATATCTTAAAGAACCTGTAAGATAGCATTCTCTAAGAGTTTGACGAAGATTTTTGTAAACTTTTTTAGAATTTCTGCTGCTTTCGATGCTTTCTTCGATATTTTTAATTGAAGTCATATATTTATTTTCAACAAATTTAGCGTTTACATTTAAGTCTAAGTTTAAAAGTATTGAACTGATTCTGCTATCCATTGTGTTTTCAACTGTTGTCATTTTTATCACCTTTAATTTCGTTTAGCTTACATATTAATAAAAACAAAATCGAAGTTGATATATCAAAATTATATATTTTTGTTACAAATCTTTACATTTGAGCTGAAACACCAAGTATGGCAAGGGTTTTTAAAATAAGTTAATGAATTGAAGCGGGTTTTGGGGGGGTGAAGAAAAAATTTCTTGCCTCTATAGCTTTGTATAGGTTTTAAGGG
>CANQLJ010000026.1 GCA_947624685.1 Candidatus Gastranaerophilales bacterium
GAAGGAGAACTTATCTTATGGCTAGAGAAAAATATGAAAGAACCAAGCCGCACGTAAATGTTGGTACTATTGGCCACGTTGACCACGGTAAAACAACATTAACTGCTGCAATTACAGGTTGTATGGCTGCAGCCGGTCAAGCTGAAGCTAAAAAATTCGATGAAATCGATGCTGCACCGGAAGAAAAAGCACGTGGTATCACGATTTCTACTGCTCACGTTGAATATGAAACAGCAACTCGCCACTATGCGCACGTTGACTGCCCGGGCCACGCTGACTACGTTAAAAACATGATTACAGGTGCTGCTCAAATGGACGGTGCAATCCTTGTTATCGCAGGTACAGACGGCCCGATGCCTCAAACTCGTGAACACATCTTGCTTGCTCGCCAAGTTGGTGTACCTAACTTAGTTGTATTTTTGAATAAATGCGATATGGTTGACGATGCTGAATTGTTAGACCTTGTCGAAATGGAAGCAAGAGAATTATTGTCCTCATATGAATTTGACGGCGACAATATTCCGTTCATCAGAGGTTCAGCTCTAAAAGCTTTAGAAGCTGTTCAAAAGAACCCGAAAATCGGCCGTGGCGAAGATGAATGGGTTGACAAAATTTGGGAATTGATGGATGCTATCGATTCATACTTCCCGGAACCTGTTCGTGACTTAGACAAACCATTCTTAATGCCTGTTGAAGACGTATTTTCTATCACAGGCCGTGGTACTGTTGCTACAGGCAGAGTAGAACGCGGTATTGTTAAAGTTGGCGACGAAGTTGAACTCGTTGGTTTGGGAGAAACTAAAAAGACAACCGTAACGGGTGTTGAAATGTTCAGAAAATCTCTTGACCAAGGTCAAGCAGGTGACAACATCGGTGCATTGCTCCGTGGTATCGACAAAACTGACATCCAACGCGGTCAAGTTTTGGCAAAACCGGGTTCAATCACACCTCACAAAAAATTCTCGGCTAACGTTTACGTATTGAAAAAAGAAGAAGGCGGACGTCACACTCCATTCTTCCCGGGATACAGACCCCAATTCTACATCAGAACAACTGACGTTACCGGTTCAATTAAATTTGACGGCGAAATGGTAATGCCCGGTGATAACGTTGTAATGGAAGTTGAATTAATCAACCCTGTTGCTATTGAGCAAGGTATGAGATTCGCTATCCGTGAAGGCGGAAGAACAGTCGGTGCCGGCGTTGTAGATAAAATTATTGAATAATTTAATTAATCAATATAAAAAGACTTCCAAATTTTTTGGAAGTCTTTTTGCTTTTTTTAAATAAAACCTTTAAAAACTTTAAAACCTTTAAAATTTTAAAAACCTTTAAAAACTTTAGAATTTTCGGAATTTCCAAAACTCCCAAACCTCCCAAACCTCCCAAACCTCCCAAACCTCCCAAACCTCCTAAACCTCCCAAACCTCCCAAACCTCCCAAACCTCCCAAACCTCCCAAACCTCCCAAACTTGCTCGCATTTCTAAAATCTCTAAAAACTCCAAAAACACCGAAAGTATTAAAAAACTAAAAAACCTTAAAATTTCCAAATTTTTAATAACTCTAAAATTTCCAAGAGCCCTAAAACCCTAAAACCCTAAAACCCTAAAACCCTAAAACCCTAAAACCCTAAAACCCTAAAGAACTTAAAAGACTTCAAAAACTCAAAAATTTCCTAAAACTTAAGAATCATCGGAAATTTCCAAAAACTCCAAATTTTCCAACAAGGCTATAAAATATTCTTTGATTTTACCCTATCCCCTAAGCAATCTAACCATTTTGCTATTTTTAAAATCGAAGGGATTTTGGATAATTATAAATAAAATTTTACAAAACGATTATTTTGTTGAAATAAAAAGACAATGTTGCTAAAATGACTATGGATAAACCAAAAAAGGAGAGAATTATGAAAAAACTACTTACAATTTTAATGGCGATGACAATTTGCACTTATGGCGCTCATGCTGCTAATTCCTATACAAAATCCGTCAAAAACGCAATCAAACAAGATATTAAAAACACCAAAACTCAAGCAAAACAAAATAACCAAGCCTTAAAAGAAGCAGTTAAAAAAGACATAGACAACAAAGTTCAAGCCGACACAAAAGCCCGCCAAGACGCAACGGCAGCAAAAAAAGCAGAAAAAATTAAACAAATCGATGGCAAACTCACAGAATTAAACAAACAAAAAGAAACAATCAATAACGACAAAAATATGACATTAACCGAAAAAACAGTCAGATTAAGAACAGTTCAAAACCAAATTGACTTCTATACAAAACAAAAAGAAGCTCTAAAATAACTTTTTAGATTGAAATTTTTATTTTTTGTTTAAAAGTTCATTAATTTGATTTTTTAAATCCAAAATTTCATATTTTAAGCGATTTAATTCACACGCAACCGGATCTGGTATCCGGTTGTGCTGTAATTGCCCTTCTATATAGACTTTTTGTTTTACAATTCTCCCCGGGATTCCAACAACGGTGCAATGTTCATCCACATTATCTATCACAACGGAACCCGCTCCGATTGTGGAATAATTTCCGATTGTGATATTGCCCAAAACTTTAGCTCCCGCACCGATTGTGACAAAATTCCCTATTGTCGGGTGGCGTTTACCCTGCTCTTTTCCCGTGCCGCCTAAGGTAACGCCTTGATAGATTAAAACATCATCTCCGATGATTGTCGTTTCACCTATTACAACGCCCGAGCCGTGGTCAATAAAGAATCTTTTTCCGATTGTCGCTCCGGGGTGAATCTCGATACCCGTTAAAAACCTTGCAATTTGAGATATTAACCTCGGAATAAAAGGCACTTTCCATTTTAAAAGCTTATGCGCAATTCTGTGCGCCAAAAGCACATGGAAACCTTGATATAAAAATATGACTTCAAAAATATTTCTTGCCGCAACGTCTTTATTTTGGATAGTTTTAATATCTTCAACTATCGTTTTTATCCATGAAATTATCGCCATAAAAAATTATTAGCACAAAATCTCTTTTTGCGCCAGCACTCTGGTGCCAATTTTGATAAAAACAAAAAAATAAAAAAATAAAAAAAAGGGGGGGGCAGGGCAGATGTTGCAAAAATCAAAAAATGTGGTATAATTATAAATAATCGGACTGAGTCAATCTCGGCCCACCACGGCAGGTGTTAAACCTGCCTTTAAATTTAGCAAAAGGGCTTTTATTATTGAGAGAATTAAGCGTATTTATTGATGAATCGGGTGATATGGGAAAATTCAGTCAGAACAATGAATTTTATATTGCCACTATGGTTTTTCATCAACAAAATAATGACATATCAGCTCAAATTAAAGTTTTGGATGACTTTTTATATCAAAATAATTTAACAAAAAGCGCAATACATTGCGCTCCTTTAATCAGGCGTGAAAAAGATTACAAAACAACGGATATTTTTTTGAGACAAAAAATTTTTAAACAAATATTTAATTTTGCAAGAACCGTAGATATTTCATACAAAACAATCACTATTGATAAAAAAATCATCAAAGAGCGTTGTGATATTATAAAACATATATCTTTCGAACTAGAAAACTTCCTTGTTAAAAATTTATCTTATTTTCAAAGTTTTGATACTGTTATTATACTATGACGGCGGGCAAAACGAGCTTTTAAAAGTCATAAAAAATGTTTATACAAATACTTTAAAAAGTCATTATGAATATAGAAGCATAAAACCGGCCGACTATAAATTATTTCAATGCGCAGACTTATTTTGCACGCTTTCTCTGCTTAAAACAAAGAATTTCCATGGAAAAGAATTAACAAAGTCCGAAAAAATCTTTTTTGGTTCTTATGGCAAATTAAAGACAAATTATCTAAAAACTTTTAATAAAATTGAATTTAGTGAAAAAAATAAAAAAATTGCTTCCTCTATACATCATTAACTTCCTTGCCAAATTTCACTATCCCTTTGCCGAATTTTTCTTCAAGTTTATCCCAAGATTTTGATAATTCCTGCTTTTTTAAAGTCTCTTTACTGTTAAAAAGCGAGATTTGCTGCTCGTTTTGAGGGGTTAATTTAGAAGCGTAAAAACCAACGGAGCGGTATATAAGCCCATCAATAAAAATTTTATCCAATATTTCTTTTGAAATGTCAATAAGGTCAAATTCAGTATTGGTCGGGTTTATGAGATTTATTTTATTATCAAAAACCAAAAAATCTTTCGTTCGAAGCATAACGCCTATGTGGCTTGTTACAAGCCCTTCGTTTCTGAGCTTCTTGCAGACTTTATGAATGTGAGAGTTGAGCTCGTTTATTATATAGTTTTTGTCGGTTTGAAATTCTTTAAAGCTTTCACTTCTTGAGACGGATTTTGGAGCAGTGTTTGTTGAATTAACAGGATTAATTGAATTGCCTAAAAGCTCCTGCTTAAGCTCCAGCCCTATTTTTCCCAAGTTCTTTTTAATCCAAACATCATTTTGATTCACAAAATCCCATGCGCTTTGGATCAGGTGCTTTTTTAAAAGTGCGGTTGTGTTTTTGCCCACTCCCCAAACTTCGCTTATTAAAGTTTCTTTTAGTTCTTTTTCAATCGCCCGATAGCCGATTTTATAAGTTTTTTTGTCAATTTTAATTTTTTGAAGGTTTTTTGCTTTGTCATTAGCAAGCTTAGCCAAAACTTTTGAATATGATAAACCGATTGAAACATCAATTCCTATCTCGTCTTTTATATCCGAAACAATTTTTTCAATAATTTGCTCATAAGAGCAATTAAATGTTTTTCTTAAACCCGTCAAATCCAAAAACGCTTCGTCTATTGAATATATTTCAACATCGGGCGTATAGTCATAGAGTTTATCCATAACTCTTTTTGATATTTCACAGTAATATGAGAGGTTGCCCGACAAAAATATGACTTTTTTAAATTGGTTTTTGGCAATAAAATAAGGTGCGCCCATTTCAACTCCCATTCTTTTTGCTTCATTGGAGCGAGAGACGACGCATCCGTCGTTGTTTGATAAAACGCAAACCGGTTTATCGTTGAGCTCGGGTTTTAACAGCCTTTCGCAAGACACAAAAAAATTATTGCAATCAACAAGCGCTATAACTCTTTTTGTTTTTTGTGTCATACCTTTCCTTTAAAATTCCCTTTAAATTCCTTGAAAATTCCCTTAAAATTCTATTTAAACTTTCTTACAATCCCTTTTGCGACACCAAAAATGCTCAAAGAAAACTTCGGGCGAATAATGGGGTAATCCTTGTTTTCGGGTTTTAAATAGGCACCCAACGCATCTTTTTTATACGTTTTTAAGCTGAATTCGTTATCAACGATTCCTAAGACAATGTCATCTATATTTGCGCTTTGGGTTTTTTGGATAACGACATAATCGCCGTCTAGAATTCCTATTTCGCACATCGAATCTCCCGAGACTTTAAAAACAAAAGTAGAAGGCAGATTGATTTTTAATAATTCGTCAAATGAGATTCTTTTTTCGATTTTGTCGTCCATAATGGATGCAAACCCAGCTTTAAGGTTTGATAAAATCAAAGGCGCACCTGAGGGTTTTTGAGGGTTTATCTCTTTTAGCGAATCCTTTTTATCAACAATATTTTCATTTGTCTCAATCATAATAATATTATGATTCTTTAATATAGTAAAATCAAGCCGAGCCATAAAAAATCATAAAAAAGTGCCCTAAAAAATTTAGGGCACAAGATTATTTATATAAAATAAAATAGTAATGGTTGGCAGCACTTAGTAATAATTAGCAATGGTATTGAGAACATTCTCTTTCATCACGCATTGAAGCCAAGAAATACCCGATTGCACTTAAACCGATTAAAGAATAGATAATTCTTGTAAATACAGTCATTTCACCAAATAAGAAGCTTACAAGATCAAAATTAAATGCGCCGACTAAGCCCCAGTTCAATGCTCCGATTAAAACAAGAGAATATGTTATCCATTTAACGATATTTAAAAAGTTCATAGTTTTTCTCCTATTGAATTAAATACCTTTATATTATGGGGTTATTTTTTTAAAAAAATAATACCCGAAAGTCTAATATTATCTTAGCGGGTATTATAAAAATATTAAGTTTTATTAATTTTCTATATTAAACTAATCTATCTTACATTGAATACAACATTAGCTACAGCCGTAACTTTTTTATCAATCGTTGTTGTGTCGTTTATCCCCATATCTGATACATTATTAGAATCGGCCGGAGTAATTTGGAATACTCCCATTCTCATTGATTTAACTTTGCCGACATTAGAACCTGTAGCATCCAGCATTGATTTTGCTCTTTGTTTAGCATCAAGTGTAGCTTCTTTTAATAAATCGACTTTGATTGAAGCAAGGTCGGAATAGAAATATTCGGGCGGATTAACATAATCAAGGTTAATTCCTTTATTTACAAGGTTTTGAATGTCGGTTGAAATTTCTTTAATTTTTTCAACGTCTTTTGATTTTACGCTGAAGGATTGATTGGCGTTATAAAAAGCATATTCATCGGTTGTATAGCCTCTTGCGTCTCTTTTATAGTTATAATAACCGCCAACGGCTTTAACTTCCATATCTTTATCTTCAATTCCTTTTGATTTTAAATATTCAACAACAACGGGCGTTTGCTTTTTAATAGCGTTAAAAGCGTCTTTTTGATTCGGTGCTCTAAGGGCTATTGTAAAAGAAAAGCTTGCGCTATCCGATTTAACAATTTTAGAAGCCGAACCGGTTACCGTTATGTTTTCATTTTTTTGCATGCGAGAAGCAAAAACCAATGACGATAATAATATTCCAAGCGCAATTAAAGCACATGAAATAAGCAGTTGAAATTTTTCAAGTTTTTCCATAATTTTTTATCCTACCCCCTGTTTTTTGTTTTCATTTCCTTTTGTTTATTATAATTATTTATCTATAAACATGCAATCGCCGTAACTAAAAAATCTGTATTTATTTTCTATTGCGTGATTGTAGGCGCTAAATATTAAATCTTTAGACGCAAAAGCACTCACAAGCATAATAAGAGTTGATTTTGGAAGGTGAAAATTTGTAATTAATTTATCAACCGATTTTATTTCATAGGGCGGATAAATAAAGATATTTGTGGAATCGTTTGTTGCAATAATTTTTCCGTGCTTTTTTATTGTGGCTTCAAGACACCTTAAAACCGTAGTCCCTACGGCAATTAGAGAAGAATTATCAGGTTTTTCTTCTATTATTTTTTGTGTTTCAAAAGGAATTGAAAAGCTTTCATAGTGCATTGTATGATCTTTTATATTATCGCATTTTATGGGCATAAACGTTCCTAAGCCGACATTCAATGTAACATAAGCGATTTTTACACCCTTTTGTTTAATTTTTTGAAGCAGTTCTTTGCTAAAATGAAGCCCTGCGGTGGGACAGGCGACAGAACCTAAGTTTTTAGCATAAACCGTTTGATAATTATTAACATCATCCTTATTATCTTTTCTTGTAATATAAGGCGGAAGCGGAATTGAACCGTATTTATCCAAAACTTTATAAACATCATCACCTTTAAAATCAAGCCTTACAACATATTTTGGAATTTCATTAATATTATTTACGTCAAGCCTTTTCACCAGCTCTATTTTAAAATCATCCGTAACATCTAAAATCTCACCCGATTTAACATGTTTTGCGTTTTTGGTTAATGCTTCGAAGTAACATTCTTGAGAATTGCTTTGAGAATCAGCACAGGATGCGGGATTTAAAAGAAAAATTTCAACATTGGCTCCCGTTTTTCTTTTTGCATTTAATCTTGCTTTATAGACTTTTGTATCATTTAAAACCAGAATGTCGTCTTTATTTAGATAATCTAAAATATCATAAAAATGTTTATCTTCAAAAACACCTGTAGTCTTATTCAAATGAAGCATTTTGCAATTTTCCCTTTTTTGGATAGGGTTTTGAGCAATTAATTCATTTGGGAGATAATAATCAAAATCCGAGGTTTTTAGTTCCATAATTTTTCTTTGTTTGACTTAGGCATTATAAATAATTATATAATTAAAATAGTATTTTTAAATAATTTATTTTAAAACGGTAATATGATAGAGTGTTAATAATAAAAATGCTTTATAGAGTGTTTCACAAAAAAATAAACATATTATTTATAATTTTTTTGCTTATAGTCAATTTTATAGCCATAAGCGCTTATTGTGATGAAAATTTGCAAAATGACATAAATGACATAAACGAAAACGTTCCGAGGGTTGATACAAAAAATCTTGATGAAATATATAATTCTCTTGAAATGGCGGATTTTGAATATATCTTTGGAATTGACCCGAATCAGGCTGATGAATACACAAAATATATGTTCTCGCCTTACCCCTTGTTTAGAACGGGTGTGAATCTTGTTTTTAAAGATATTATAATTCCTCAGGGGTATTATCTTTTGACCCCGAGAGAAAAAAACGGCAAAACCTATGTACTATTTAAACAAAACGGCAGAGTGCAATTTGTGATTCCGACATATAAGACGGATGACGTTGCTTTGACTTTTTATGACGATAAATTGCCCCACAAAAGAAAAAATGCTTATGAAAAAATAGTAGAAAAAAGCAATGATTTTTTGGGCAAAAAATTCGGCCACAGAACCCAAAGAACCCCTATTCCAAAAGCGTATATAGAATTTAGCGACAAAGGCTCATACTGGGATATGGTATTATATTGGGGATTTAAAAAATATTATCTTTTATTTAAAAAGGATTAAACAAAAGAGAGGAAAATAATGAAAAAAATCATAAAAAAACCGATAATGTTATTGTTTTTTTTAAGTGTCGCAATGATACAAAACGCGTTTGGTTTTGATTTGAGCATTCATAATCCGAACCTTGAAATCCGCTCATTTATGAGAGGATATATAAATGCTATGGAAGAAGATGACATTGAAAAAATAAAATCATTTTATGATAAAGACTATAAAAGTACAGACGGCTTGAACCTTGATGATGTTGTGAAAATGATGGAAAAAACGCATGACACTTATAAAAACATAAAATATAAGACAAAGATAAATTCAATTAATGTCTATGATTCTTGGGCATTGGTTCGAATGTCGGATAAGACAAATGCAGTTATTTATCCTGTTTTGGATAAAAAACTGAAAAAAGAAAAACAGGGAGATTTAGAAGGCAAAAGCGTCTATGATATTTACCTCAAGAAAAATATAGACGGTTGGAAGATAGTTAAAGACGATGTATTAATGGAAGAAACGACGCTAAAATATGGCGTTGCAAGAAAAATTGACATTAATTTAATTACACCTTATGAAATAAAAAATAACGAAGAATATGATCTATCGCTTCAATTGGGCGAAGTTCCGACAGATTTAATCTCACTTGCTTCAATTTCAAGAGAAGAAATAACCTATCCCCCTCAAGACTATGACGAAAAATACAGAAAAATCTCATCCCAAGGGGCTCTTGAAAGATTGGTTAAAGCAAACGATAAAAATGTTGATGAATATGCTATTGCCTCAATCGGTTTTACAAGAGTTACGGCTAATGAAGAAATGACAAAAGCAAGAATTGAAGTTTTAGGAATGGCATATATGATAAAAAGAGTGAATATGGAAAGGTCAAAAGCGCTAAAAATCGATAATCCGAAAGAAGACGAAAAAACGCAGACGATTAATGTCAATGATTCTAAAAAATCATAACAAAAATGAGGATATTATTTGATGAAAGATAAAAGAGCCTTCATATTTTATTTTTTGATGACCATAATTCTTTTGGATTTTGGCGAACAGTTAAGAAAATTGTTAAATGCTTTTGATAGCGAAAAAATAAGCAATTTTTTGTTTTCAATAAGCCATGTAAATAATTCGGGAGGCGCTTTTGGGATTTTTCAAAATAACTATAGGTTATTTGCCGTTATAGCCATTGTTGTTGTAATATTCATTCTTTTTTATGTCATAAAAAATATTACATATAATGATAAAATTGAACTTCTCTGCTGCACGCTTTTTTCCGCGGGCGCTTTAGGTAACGCTCTTGAAAGATTAAGATTCAATTATGTTTTTGATTATATAAAACTAAATTTCATAAATTTCCCTATTTTTAATGCTTTTGATATAATGATTAGTGTATCTGTTATAATGTATTTTATTTTTGTTATTTCAAAAGCAAAAAAGGTAAATAAAATTTAAAAAATGGAAAATATTAATTTCAGATTTTTAGATTCTGATTCCATCCGGTTTGATGTATTTTTAACCGATTATTTTAAAAATGATTTTAATTATAAAAGAACAAAGTTGTCTGATGCCATTGAAAAAGGGATATTTCTTGTTAATCAAAAAAAGCAAAAACCATCCTATAAATTAAAATTAAATGATATTATTTCTTTTGATAAAAATGAGCTTGATAACTTTTTAAACCCCGAAATTTGCCTTGAGCCTTATGATTTTAAGCTCGATATAATTTATGAAGATGACGATATAATTGTTTTAAATAAACCGAAAGGGATTTTAACTCACCCTACCAAATTTGAACAGAATAAGACTCTATCTAACGCACTTTTATTTCATACAAAAGGTCATATCTCTGATTTATCGGGCAAAGATAGATTAGGTATTGTTCATAGGCTCGATAAAAACACTTCAGGGATAATGATTGCAGCTAAAAACAACATTTCTCACAAAAATTTATCCGACCAGATTAAAAATAAGACATTAAAAAGAAAATACCTTGCTATTGCTCTTGGGGTATTTGAAAAAAAGCAAGACACGATTAATAAGTCGCTTGTTCATTATCTAAATGACGATGTTAAAATGAAAATAGCATCAGATAATAATTCAGGACTGAGCGCAATTACAAAATATAGAGTTATCGAACAATTTAAATCTTGCGCACTTGTTGAACTGGAATTAAAAACGGGAAGAACACATCAAATAAGAGTGCATCTTGCTTCAATTAATCATCCCGTATTCGGGGACAATCTTTATGGAGCAAAAGGGTTTTATAGCGCACTAAAAGGGAATTTATCCAAAATCAAAACGCAAGATCAGCTTTTGCAATCATATTATATAAGTTTTATTCACCCAAAAACAAAAGAAAAAATGGAATTTACGCTTAAAGAAAAAGACTTTAGCAAAGATTTTATCAAAGTTTTAAATATATTAAGGAGCAAAGAAAATGAATATTAATTTTGAACTTTTTGATTTGGGCTATATCCTAACAGGATTTACAATCGGCGCTATTTTATTTTCTTTTTATATTTCAAAATTAAAAAAAGAAATAAAATCCACAAAAAGGCAATATGAAAAAAAATCTATCGGAATGGACGATTCTTCTTTAAGGATTAAAACCTTAGAAAATAAAATTGCAACATTAGAGCTTGCCTTAAAAAAGCAAATGGAAAATAAAGATTAGCTTTTGTTTCTTCTTTATTTCCCGTTTGCTTTTGTGTATAAGATTTTAAAAATATTTTTTAAGCCGCTTGGATATGTTCTTTTAATTCCATTCCAAGCCCTTTTCTAATTGAGCTTGATGTACAATCTTGCGCTACAACGGTTGCCGTTGATTTACTAACTTGTTGGCCCGCTGTTCCAAGGATGCTTGCTCCGCCATACATTGCTCCACCCACAACAGCGCCTACCGTGGCACTTGTTGCACCGGAGAGCAGAGTGTTTGTAGTTAATTTACCGAAGCTAAATTTATCGTCATCAAAAGCGACATCGGTTAAATAGCTTGCGGCACCCGACGCGCTTCCGCAAATTGCGCCGCATTTAGCGCCGTTTACAATGGAAGTTAAAGCTTTTCCGCTTCGAATGCCAATTCCGACGCCCGATGATACGGCACTTGTTGCGCCGGTCATTGCTCCCGATATAACGTCTTTTGCAATTGTTTTAGCGCTAAGCGTGTCACCCTTAATATCGTTTGTTGCCCTGTCCAGTGTATTTATTGAAGTTTTTAAAAATGCCCCTATTGGTGCTCCTTGGGCTATTGCAACACCCCAGCCGATAGGGCCTGTACCCATTGCGGCAATTGTTGCCGTTATTGCTCCGATTCCCGTTAGGACATTAGATAATAAACCTGTCATATTGTCTTGTTTATTTTCATATTTTTCAATATAATTTACCGCTTCTTCAAAAGTGATTTTGCCTTTTTTAAAGTCTTCAAGCATGCTTTCGCAATCGGAAGCGCTTACTCCAAGGTTTGTAAACTCTTTAACGCCGTTACAAAATTGCCCCAAAAACCCTTGTTTATCTTCAATTTCTTCCAGCCTTTGCTCGAGATAGAGTTTTTGTCTTGAATCAACGGAAACTTTTGTATTAATAGCTTCCACCATAAATAAACTAACCTTTTTCTAATCTATACACACAATATAATAAAGTATTTTTTAAAGCTTTTATTGCGCAAAAATCGCTAAATTGTAACAAATGTTAAAAACTATTTTTTGCTAAATTGTAACATTTCTTTGTGCAAAAAACCTTATAAGGTATAATTATTATAAAAAGATAATACTGCGGAGGAATTAATGGAAATATTGCCTTTAAATGCTATTGTTTATAATAAAGATAAAGTTAAACTAGATGACGTCATAGCGCCTCCTTATGACGTTATTGATGAAAAATATCAAGACGAGCTTTATCAAAGAAGCGATTATAATATCATAAGACTGATTCTAACCAAAGGAAATAACCGCTATATTGACGCTAAAAACTATTTTAACTCCTGGCTTGATGAAAAAATATTAATAAAACTTGATAAACCCGCGATATTTTATATCATTCAAAAATACAAAAACGAAAAAGGAAAATTAATTGAAAGAAAAGGTTTTATCGCAAGAAATAAAATCGAAGATTTTTCATCCAAAAAAATCCTCCCCCATGAATATACTATGGGAGGCCCAAAAGAAGATAGATATAAATTAATCAGCGAAACAAAAGCGTTTTTCTCTCAAATTTTTATGGTGTATGAGGATAATACTCAAACAATTGAAAATAAGATTCTTCCCAAATATTTGAAAAAAGAACCCTATTTTGATGTTGTTGACGATTTAGGAATTGAAAATATTGTATATTTAATTGACGATAGTGAAGATATTAAAGTTTTTCAAGACGTTT
The DNA here is from genome assembly GCA_947624685.1 of Candidatus Gastranaerophilales bacterium. Lineage (GTDB taxonomy): Bacteria > Cyanobacteriota > Vampirovibrionia > Gastranaerophilales > Gastranaerophilaceae > RUG14156. The sequence continues at coordinate 13,067 of CANQLJ010000026.1, forward strand.
TATCAAACAAAACTCTTTTAATTGCCGATGGTCATCACCGCTATGAAACATCAATGAAATATGCTTTTGAACATAAAGATAATGCTTATGCACAATATGTAATGAGCTATTTTACAAACGCAAGCGATGAAAATTTAATAATTTATCCCACACATCGAATCATTGAAAAAGATTTTGAACCTGATTTTATTTTAAATAAGGTAAAAAAATATTATGATATTGAAATAATTAATAATAAAGAAGAATTCTTAGAAAAAATCGAAAAAGAAAATCAAAAACAAATTACAACGGGGCTTATTTTAAGGAACGATAAAAACTATTATGTTTTAAAATTAAAACCCGGTGTAAAAGAAACGATTGAATGCGCTAAAGCGCTTCAAGAGCTTGATTTAGAGGTTTTACATGAAGTTATTTTAAAAAGGGAATTAGGTTTTGATGATAAAGACTTAATGAGCCAAAACGGAATTAAATATGAAAAAAAAGAAAACCTTGCCTTTAATTCCGTAACCACGGGTAATGCAAGCGCATGCTTTATTATGGCATATCCAAAGATGAAAGATATAATAAACATTTCATCAAATAATCTCAGGATGCCGCAGAAATCAACATATTTCTATCCGAAATTATTATCAGGTATTGTAATAAATCCACTTTGTTAGAGGAAAAGAAAATTAAATGGAAAATTTTATTGCTAATGATAAAACTCCTTTGGGAGCAAGATACAACGACGAAACAAAAAACATAGAATTCAGGTTATATTCTAAAAATGCGACAAAAGTGTTTCTTTGTATCTTTGATAAGCCCCAAGGCGAAGAAGCCATCATGACGTTAAATATGGAAAAAACCAAAGACGACATTTGGTATACGGAAGTTAAAGACTATGTTTTAAATTGTCAAAAAAGGCCGGTTTATTATGGTTATAGGCTCTTTGGGCCAAATTGGCAATATAATCCTAATTTTGAATTGGGTTCCGACATTGGTTTTAATTCAAAATTTGACGGTTTATCAAACAGATTTAACCCCAATAAAATCGCCTATGACCCATATTGTCTTGAACTTTCTCATCTTCCAAGCGACGTTAACCCCGGGTATAACTTGTTTCGCTCGGGAGCTAAATTTCATCTCGGGAACAACGCAAAATGGGCTCCAAAATCAGTATTCTTCCCCAAAAAAGAAGAAATTATGGAAGGAGTCTCCCTAAGACCTTTTGTAAATGAAATTATAGCCGAAGTCCATTTAAAAGACTTAACTCAAAGAATAAACATGCTTGAAAATGGCACATATTTGGGCGCTTCAAAGTTTGCAAAGACAATTAAAAACCTTGGCGTCACAATGATTGAATTTTTGCCTTTAAATGAATACGATTCAAAACAAAACGGCTTTAATCACTGGGGCTATATGCCTTTGGGGTATTTTACTTTAGCTAAAAGATATGCGTTTAATAAAACGGACGGTTCTTTATTATATGAATTTCGCTCAATGATAAATGAATTTCACAAAAACGATATAAAAGTCTGTATGGATATGGTTTATAATCATACCGGAGAAGCGGGGCTCATTAACAATAATCCGGATGACGCCATATTGTTATCTTATGCGCTAATTGATAATGCTTCATATTATAAAACCTATTCTAACGGATATTATAGGTCAAATTCCGGCTGCGGGAATGATTTTAATATCTCAAGCCCGGCTTCAATGAATCTTGTAGCGGATTCAATCGCATTTTTTGCAAGTCAGGGGGTAGATGCTTTTCGTTTTGACCTTGCTGCGGCATTGTTGGAAAACAGCTGCGACTGCGATGTGATTTATGATAATATAAATTCTCTTGCAGCTAAATTAAAAGATATGTTAAAACAAAGAAATGTTGATGTTATTGATGATTTTAACGTATCAAAAAAAGGAATAGTGCTGATTGCCGAACCTTGGACTTGCGGGGGTGATAAATGCTATCAATTGGGTAATTTTCCTTCATTTTGGGCAGAGTGGAACGACATTTCAAGAGATACATTTAGAAAAATCACCATAAGACCAAATGAAATCACCCCAAAACAAATCAGAGAAGTCTTTGAAGGGACGCCATCGAAATTTAAAAATAATAAATCGATTAATTATATAGCTTCCCATGACGGCTTCAGTTTGTATGATTTAAACACCTATATCACAAGAAACCCGACGACTCAAGGCGGAAGCGAATGGGAAATATGTTCAAACTATTCTAACAGCGCTTACGCCCAAGAAAACGCGATTCGAAAACAGCTTGCGCTTCTTTTTCTTTCCTATGGCATCCCGATGATTCAATTGGGCGATATAATAATGCATTCAAAACTAGGCAACAACAACAGCTTTAACAAAGACGATGCGATAAATTACCTCAATTGGGACAAGGCAACGAGAAAAGATTCCTTTGAAAATCGAATCATGGAATATATAAGAAATTTAATTAATTTCAGAAAAGATAATCCTATATTTTGTGACAAAAATTTCAAAAAATGTCTCACATATCACTATGACAACGGCGAAATTGCGGATTTTAACAATCTTGGGTATTGGAATAACGTTAATGATAAATTCTTTGGAGTTATGATTAACGAAGGCAAAAATCGCCTCTATATCGCTTCAAATAAATCTAACGACAGATTAGATATGATTTTACCCAAGGTAAACACAGGTTTTGAGTGGCAAATATGTCTTGATACGTCTGATTTTTCTTATATTAATATAACGCCAAGAAACTACATTGAAAAAAACTATATTTTAAATTCACAAGCGCTCGCTTTATTTATGGAAATAAAAAAATGATGACATTAGAAGAACTTGAAACACTATATCTAAAAAGACATTTTATTGTTGCTTTTAATGAGATTAAAAACGACGAAACGCTCGTTTGTTTTTTTGATTTGCTTGAAAAAATAATAAAATCAAATTCGATTGAAGATAATTTGAGTTCTTATGTTAAATTTTATTCTAATTTAATAAAATCCGATAATTCAAGCGATGGGGATTTTTCTTGTTATTTAAAAACCCTTATTTTAAATTATAAAATTGAATATCAAAAAGATGGCGCGATTAAAAAGGAATTAGGCTATTTTAAAAACCTCAGCCAAATTTCATTTAACACCATAAAAAATATTTTTGTTAAAAAATTTCCGAAATATCAAAAATTGTTTTTGCAGATGCCAAAATATAAAAATTCAAAATTTGACGTTGATTACAATAAATTAACCACTCTAAAACAAAATAATAACAACGTTTTTGATGAATCTAAGACTTTTATATTTGATAGTGATTTAAAAATAATTCCCGTTGAATTATCTCAAAACATTGATTTTTCATATCTTAAAGGTTATAAGACTCAAAAAAAGATATTAAAAGATAATACCGTTGCTTTTTTAAACAACAAAAAAGTGAGCAATATTTTGCTCTACGGCGACACCGGGTGCGGAAAATCATCCAGTGTCAGAGCATTGTTGGGTGAATTAAAAGACTATAACAATTTAAAAATGATTCAAGTGTTTAAAAACAATCTTTCTAATTTGGATAAATTGTTTTTAATGCTTAAAAATCTTCCCTATAAATTTATAATTTTTCTTGATGATTTAACCTTTGAAGGAGATGATGACGCTTTATCGAATTTAAAAGCCTTAATTGAAGGTTCAATCATCCAATGCCCGAATAATTGTGTAATTTATGTCACATCTAACAGGCGTCATCTGGTTAAAGAAACATTTTCAGATAGATACGGCAGCGAGATTCATCTCAACGACACAATTAATGAATATAGCGCATTATATGAAAGATTCGGGATAAATTTATTATTTTTAAGACCGAATAACGACGAATTTAACTCAATTGTGCTTGAAATTGCAAAAGAAAATAACATTAACCTTGACGATGAGACATTAATTAAAAAAGCGCAAAAATACGCTCTTTTAAAAGCTTCCAAGAGCCCGAGAATCATAAGACAATTTATCGATAATCTTTTAAACGATATTGAAATGTAAGATTATATAATGATTTCAACCTCATTTTTATATGTGACAAAGCCGGGGTAAGTGTTTGGCGGTTTTTTGAGGTATTTTCTTTTTGTCATAATAATTGAAGCTTTAGTTGAATCTTTCGCTTTGGAATTTTGTTTTGCAAGTTTAGAACAATATTCCAAAACCTCTTTGTTAGGTTCAATCTTGCCTTTTGGGATTTTAAGGATAATATGAGCGCTCGGGCAATCTTTTGCGTGGAACCATAAATCATTATCGGAAGCAATGTTTGAAATAAGATAGTTATTTTGAATGCCGTTTTTGCCTATATAAATGTCATAGCCTTCAAAGTTTTCTTTTAAAACAGAGGGCTGTTTGAGCGTTTCTTTCTTTTCTTCAATGTAGCCTAAATCAATAAGCTCATTTTTAATTTCCTTAAGCTCCAAAAAATCCTTTGAATTTTCGATATTAAATAAAATGTCATTAAAATATGACAGCTTTTCTTTTGCTTCAAGGGTTCTTTTTTTATTATATTCAAACGCCGTTTTTGCTTTTTTATATAATTCATAATATTTATTTGCGTTTTGTATTGGATTCAGGTTTTTATCAAGCGCAATTTTATAATCCCCTTCAACCAATTCAGTGTCATTAGGGTTTATTTTATATAGATTATTCATTATAATATCAGCTGATTTTTTAAGATTGATTGATTTATCTTCAAGATTAATCGAGACGATTTTAGATAGTTTTTTAATATCATTGGAGAGGTATTTTTGAAGTTTAAGTTTTTTTTCTTTCATAATTTCATCAAACAAAACTTCTTTTGTATAATCATCAATCGCGCCGTTTATTGTAATAATATTATTTGTTGTAATATTTTTTGATTTTGTCCAAAAATCAATCATAAATTTCTTATTTTGGCCGGTTTTGTTGCCCTGAAGACTTTGCATAAAATTAAAAATGTCGTTTAGTTCGTCTTTATTTTTATCTTTAAGAATTTGCGATAATATGTTTTGGCTGAAATAATAAAAATTATTCGATATTTCTTTAATATCAAAGTCTTTTGCAATTTCAAAAAACGTCGAATAACTGATATTTAATATATCAAGCTTTTGTTTTTGGGGAGGGTAGAAATATTTCATTCCCCCATAGATTTCTCGAATTGAACTTTTTTGGCTTGAGATATTATGAATTGAACCTATTATTATTTTATTTTGAGCGTTATATAAAATTATATTAGAGTGCTTGCCCATTAATTCAACGCAAAGGCAAATTGAGGTTGAAGAACCTATTTCATCAAAATAATCAAAATAAAATTCAACGATTCTTTCATATTTTACAACCCTAAAATCCTTGATTTTAGAGCCTGAAATGTATTTTCTTAATTGCATACAAAACATCGGCGCAATTTTTGGAATTTCAATATTTCTTTTATAAATTGATTCTTCGTCGATAAAACAGATGTGAGGGTATTTTGGATTAATATTAATATATAATTTTTTATTTTGGGGTTTTTCGTCTTTGATGTTAAGGTTCCTTAGGTTTAATATTATTTCATATCTTGAAGGCAATTGAATTTTTTGCACAATTGCACCATTTATAAAGTCGTGGTTTTCTTCGTAAAAATATTGTAAAGTTAAAGAATCTAAAGTAAGCATAATTACTATAATTGTAATATAATAATTTTAATTATGGAATGTTATTTTTTTGGCACATTTAACCCGATTCATTTGGGTCATATCGAAATTGCAAGGAAAGTTCAAGAAATTATGGGTTTTTCTAAAGTTATCTTTGTGCCTTCTTTTATGCCCCCTCATAAGGTAGATGAGCTTATAAATTTTAGCCACAGACTAAATATGTTAAAGCTTGCACTTGGCGAAAGCAATGTCTCAGATATTGAATACAAGCTCAAAGTTCCAAGCTACACCTACAGGACAATAGAAAAACTCTATGAAGAAAATTCAAATAAAACGGGAAAAAAAGAAAAAATAAATTTCATAATCGGCTATGACCAATTTTTCAAGCTCGAAAGCTGGAAGGAGCCTGAAATTTTAAAAGAAAAATTAAAATTCATAGTAATCCCGAGAAAATTTCAAAACGGGCAAATAATGGGGCAAAAAGCTTTTGAATATTTTAAAAACAAAGGATACGATTTTGAAATTTTAAATATAGATTTTTTGGATGTTTCTTCAACCATGATTCGAAGCTTCATCAAAAACGGTCTTGATATTGCGGGCCTTACAACAAAGGAGGTTAGAGACTACATTGAAAACAACAGATTATATTCTTCAATATCTAAAGAAAAATCTATCGGATAAAAGATATATCCATTCCTTAGGCAGTGCCAATTGTGCTAAAAAACTTGCAAAAATGTTTAATCTGGATGAAGATAAGGCTTATTTAGCGGGGCTCATCCATGATTGTGCCAAAAATACGGATAGAGACGAATCCTTAAGAATAATAAATGATGAAATAAAAACAGGCTTTGACAATAGCGAACTAAAAAATCCAAAAACGCTTCATAGCATTGTGGGAGCGTATATCGTTAAAAAAGAATTTGAAATAGAAGATGAAATCATAATCTCGGCCGTTCGAAATCACACAATCGGCGCAAAAAATATGACAACATTTGATAAAATAATTTTTCTTGCAGATAAAATCGAACCCAACACGAGGGATGAAAAATATTCTAAAAAAATCTTTAAGCTCATTGAAAAAAATAAAGGTATTATTGGGCTTGACCTTGCCCTATTAAAATGTTTCATTGAAACAATCAAGAACCTGACTAAAAAGAAGCTCTATATTTGCCCCACGACAATTGATGTTTATAATGAACTTGTTGAAAAAGTGGGTGAATTATTAGAAGACGATTAGCGCAAGATGATTAGAGGATGATTGGCGCAAGAGGATTAGCCCATATAAAACAATATCCCGATAATTAAATCCGCAACTAAAATATACATTGTGCATAAAATCGAAGCTTTTGTGGTCGAAATTCCGACGTTTTTTGCCCCTCCTTTTGTATTATACCCCACAGTTGCGCAAACAAGCGCAATCAAAGCCCCAAAAACAAGCCCTTTTAAAAGACTCACATAAATATCTTTCATCACAAGCATTAGCCAAACGGAGTTAAAATACCTCACGGGATGAAGCCCGATTGAAAAATATGAAACAATTGCTCCGCCTAAAATCCCGATTAATTCAGATAATAGCACAATACAAAAAACGCTCAATGCGCCCGCCATAATTCTTGGCGCAAAATAATATCCTATGGAATCGACTTTTAAAACATCAATCGCATCAATTTGATTAGTCACCTGCATGTTAGCAACCTGCGCCGTAATTGCCGTCCCTGCTCGAGCAGCTAACGCTAAAGCCGCAAACCCGGGAGCAATTTCTCGAATAAGCGCGACAGCTAAAAATCCTCCTATATAGCTATCAGCCCCCGACATCAAAAATTGCTGCGCAACTTGAAGGGCGATAACACAAGAAGAAATAAACACGATAGCAAGGCATATCCCCAAAGAATCAAAACCAATTAAGGCCATTTGTCTGATAATACTTGAAAAACGAACATTTCCTTTAAAGAAATATTTCATCGCCTGAAAAAAATTTTGTACGCACTGCCCTAAAAAACTAATCATAGCAAAATTATATATACATCAAACAAAAAAAGCTAGATTTTTATTTCCGTTTTTTATAAAATTTTATTATGATAGTGTTTGATACCCTTTTTATATTACTAATAATATATCTTTTTATATACTGTATTTATCAGCTTTTTTTCTATACAAAAGCAAGAAATGTCGAAAAATACTATGAAATGCAAGAAAAAACAAGAAATCTTGTCGTGGATAAAAGAAAGCTCTGCGTCATAATTTGGGCAAGTTCAAAAGACAAAAACCTCGATAACCTCTTGGGCATTTTAAACAACCAAACATACCCCAAAGAAAACTACCAAGTCCATGTGGTTTACCAGCAAGATGAATTGGATAGCCTCCCAAGGCGCGATTTTGCACTCGGCGCGCAAATCCACAACATCCAAAACCCCGACTATTTTTCAAAAGACAAAGCAATCAATCTTTTCTTGCAAAAGCTATGCACCGAAGAAGATTTTGACGCCTATGTTTTCTTGGGTGCCGACAGAATTGTCGGAGAAAAATACCTTGAAAACGTAAATAAAACCCTTTCCAATTCTTGTGTAATAATCGGTTCAACCATTTGCACAAACAAAAAAAATCAGCTTGCAAAAAAACTCAAAACAAACGTAATAAATTCATACCTCAAATACACAAATGTCACAAAAAACATCGCCCGCTCGATGTTTGACCTTCCCTTTTTTGTTGACGGACAAAATTTCATCATAACAAAAGATGTCTTGGATAAAATCGGCTATGTTGCTTTGGAAAACAGAGACTTGGAGCTCGAGTTTTCACTTCAAATTGCGCTTAATGACATTAAAACCATTTATTCACCCTATGTTTTAACTTTTGTGGATGTAAAAAACTATGACTTTTCAACCCCTACACTAAAAACAAGATTTGATTTGTTAATTCGCAATTTTTCCCATTTAATCACAAAAAGCGCAATGTACCGCGAGCTTGTTTTGTTTATGTTAAAACCCAATTCCCTTGTTGTTTTGAGTTTTTATGTATTTTTATTGATTCTATCTATTTGCGCCCCTTCTCATATACCCCAAAAACTCGTTGTGGCGCTTGGCGTCTTTCTTTTGATTAATCTTGTAATTTCAATTTATATCTCAAGAATTTCGCCAAAAGAAATACCCTATCTTCTTTTATATCCCTTCTGTCTTTTTTGGCAAAAACTTAAAATCTTCATTAATACCCTAACTATGCGCTCGATTATGAACAGTCGCTATGAAGAAGAAAATGTTAATTCCGCAACGATTAGCGCCGTTGTAAATAACGGCAAAAAAGACTGCGTCTGCAAGCTCGACTTGGTCTCCGAAGACGGCATGAGAAAAGTCGTCTTTAGAGAAGGCAACCGCTTCATTGTGACCGATTCATTTTTAAGAATGCACGATGCACTCTGCGATATGACATATAAACTTAATTCCAAAGGAATGACATTAAAAACTTGCCAAAATTGCACCCATTTCACGCTTTGCCCCGACGGCACGCTCGATTGCCTAAATGGCAAATGTCAAATATCAAAAGAAGAAATTTTAATTTGGAACGGATGCCAATTTTTTAACCCAATTACAAAAGAAGGACAGGAAGAAATATAATCCCTAAAATCGCCCCTGTAAAATCGCTTTTTATCTCCTTTTTAATTCAATCCTTAAACCTTTCAATGATATGTTCGATTAGCTTAATATCGTCAATATTAAGCTTTAAAAAATCAATCAAAAGGTTTTTAAGATGGTCGTCATCACAAATCATATCCGCGATGGTTTTTGTTTTTCTGTCAATATAATATGGTGCTTTTGGCTCAATATCATACTGTATAAAATCGTCTATGGAGCAATCCAGAACTTGGGCGATTTTTTGAATGGTGTCGAGCGTGGGGTTTTTGTTTTTGCCCGAAAAAATCTTGTCAATATTACTTAAGGGTATGTTTGCCATCTTCGCAATTTGAAGATTGGTCATATTTTTCTTTGCTTTTTGCAAATTAAGTTTTTCTTTACTTAAAAAATTCATTTATACCCCTATGGCTAAATAATATATAAAAAGATGGGCTTTTGCAAATCGCAAATTGTAATTAACCCCTAACATGCAAAAAACCATAACAAAATGAAACATTTGACAACATCAATATAATGATGTTAATATCATCATGCACTATAAAACAATATAGTATAAACAATATAATTAAAAGCATAGTTCGATTTTGTTTATAGCGTTTGGTGAAATATGTATGAAAATCTTCTTTTTGAATTTAAAAAAAATAACATCAATTTATCATTTGCTGCAAATAAGTTGAATATCACAAAAGAAAGGCTGTTAAAAAAGATGATGGGAAAAGATGAGTTTAAAATTGCGGAGTGTTTAAAGCTTCAAAGGCTTATTAATAGAGGCGATGTTTGTTTGGAATATTTATTTAAAGATGATGAATCAACGGCTTTCTCGCTTGTGGAATTATTGGTAAGCTTAATTGTCATATCCTGTATCGCATCAGCCTTTGCGCCTGTTATAACAAAAAAAGTTAAATCATCTGGGACTACAATC
>CANQLJ010000027.1 GCA_947624685.1 Candidatus Gastranaerophilales bacterium
GCTTCAATTTTAGCGGTAACTTTTTCGACTTTTTTGATTAATTTAGCATCATTAAATTCTTTCGGGTTTTTGTCATAGAGCCCATCTATGTCTGATACCATTACCAATAAATCGGCGTCTAATTTTGAAGCAACAATGGAAGATAATTTGTCGTTATCCGAAAAACAAACATGCTCAAGCTCGCTTGGCGACACCGCATCATTTTGATTAATTATTGGTATTACGTTATTTTCAAGAAGCTTGTGCAAAGTGAGCCTTAAGGAAAGGTATTTTTTGCGATTCGCAAAATCTTCTTCGGTTAGAAGAATTTGAGCGGTCGTAATACCGTATTTTTCAAAACCGTCCTGCCATATACCCATAAGCAATGGCTGCCCCACGCTTGCTGCGGCTTGTTTGAGGGTGGTGGATGTTGTTGTATCAATTTTTAATTTTTTAGCGCCAAGACCGACGGCACCAGATGTTACAATTAAAATCTCTATACCTTTTTTATAAAGGTAAGTAATATCTTCAATGAATGAATAAAGGTGCGAGAGCGAAATTTCACCATATTCGTTCCTCAGGATATTTGTGCCGAATTTAAAAACTATTCTTTTTGAATTTTCTATCATTTTAATTTAAAACCTACCAAAAGCTCAATTTGAGTGTATTCCTTATTTAGCGCCGTTGCAACCGATTCATTTGTGATTTCTCCATTGAAGATATTTATCCCGTTTGCTAAATCTTGATTTTCTTTTATGGCTTGAACAATACCATCTTCGCCTAAGCATTTTAAATAAGGATAAATTGCATAAGAATAAGCGTATGAGGATGTTTTTGGAACGGCAGAGGGGATATTGGGGATTGCGCAATGTAAAACACCATATTTTTCATAGCATGGGTTTTCAAATGTCGTCAATCTGTCTATGGATTCAACGTTTCCGCCTTGATCGATTGCAACATCAATTATAACCGAACCTTTTTTCATCTGTTTTACAACATCGACAGGCACAATTTTTGAAGAATTTTTAGAGTTTAACAGCACCGACGTTATGAGCAAATCCGCTTTAGGTACTTCCGAAGCGATTTTTGCGGGGTTACAATAGTGGGTTTTAATGGATGTAGAAAAAATACCGTCTATTTGGACAAGTCTTTTTGGGTTAATATCAAAAATCGAAACATCGGCCCCCATGCCGATTGCCGCCTGTGCAGCGTTGAAGCCGACAACACCTGCGCCGATTATGATAACTTTTCCGGGCTGAACTCCCGGCACTCCCGACAACAGCACGCCCGAGCCGCCGTTTTGGCTTTGAAGATATGTCGCACCCATCTGAACCGCCAATCTTCCCGCAACCTCTGACATCGGGGTCAAAAGAGGCAAATGCCCGTCAGAAGATTTAACACATTCGGAAGCTATCGCGACAGTTTTTCTTTTTATTAATTCATTTGTCAATTCTTCTTCGATATTCAAATGAAGATATGAAAATATTGCCAAATCCGCTCTTAAATATTGATATTCGGACTTTTGCGGCTCTTTTACTTTAACGATTATTTTAGAATTATTCCAAACTTCAGATGCGTTATCTAAAATAACAGCGCCTTTTTCAAGATATTCACTATCGTCAAACCCGGCGCTCAAGCCTGCATTAGATTCAATTGCTACACTCAAGCCGTCATTTTTAAGCATCGCCACAACATCAGGCGTAAGTGCTACTCTTGTTTCGCCTTCTTTTAGTTCTTTTACAACGCCAAAATTATATTTCATTTGTGCCTCTTTTAAAACTGTTTAATGATATTTAATGCAATTTTATCATGGTCATAATTATTATTGCAATTGAATTTCTTCATACAATTCTTTTGCTTCGTTTATTGAAACATTGTTGTTTGGAATTGATAAAACCTTATAAGATTTTGAAAAATCTTTATATTCTATTGTTATAATATCGCCGATTTTAAGCTGCTTAGAGGGTTTTGCGGGATTATTGTTCACAAAAACCCGAGCGCTATCGCAAACGCTATTTGCAACAGTTCTTCTTTTAATTAAACGAGATACTTTTAAAAATTTATCGAGTCGCACATTTTTCCTTTTTTAATTAAGCTAAAATTCTTCTATCGGATATTTTTCAACCTTAAAATGCGCTTGCGCTTTTAATTTTTTTTCAATTTCATCAAACGTCAAAAACCCTTCCTGCGCGCCAAAATGCGTGCAGACCGAGGCGGAATTAACCGAAGCGAATTTTAAAGATTTTTCTATCTCCCAATTAAACCTATCCATCGAAGCGCAGAAGGTTGAAGCAAAAGCATCTCCGGCGCCAAGGGTGGATGTTACCGTTGCAGGGAAAGAAGGACAAACATAGATTGTTTTCCCATCATAACAATAGACACCGTTTTTGCCGTCTGTCATAACGACAATTGTTTTTGTTTCGCCTCTTAATTTTTTGAGCATTTCGACAATATCAGGGTGGATTTTTTCTTTTGAAAATTTGTTTTCTTTTGTGTCCTGTCTTATCGTCATTTTAGTTACAAGCATCGCTTCTTCTTTGTTCATAAGGACAATTTGAGCGGTTTTTAAGATTTTTGAAAAATAATTTGCGCCTTTTTTAAGTGCTGTGGTACCTGCGTTGAGCGCAAGATTAATTTTATTATCTTCACAAAATTTAGCGATTTTATCCAATATTTTATTGCTTTCGCCGCTAAGGGGTGAGACATAGACCCATCTTGAATTTTTAATAGCATCAAAATTGACTTCTTTTTCGCTGACATGAGCATTTGCGCCTCTATGGGCAAGGACAGTTCTGTCTCCTTGGAAGCTTACGAGGATTATTGAAAAACCCGTCAAATGTTTATCGGAATCAATGATATTTTTAATATCAACCCCGCTTTTAGCGAGTTTTAGTTTAATTATGTCATTTAATTCATCATTTCCGAGCTTGATTATGGTTGAAGTCTTGAGCCCGAGGTTTGCAAGATTTGTTGCGGTGTTGACCGCTCCGCCTCCGAGCGCCTTCGTAAAATCGGCAATTTCAGTCTTTGCTCCGTATGGAAAAGACATAAATTCACTTTTTTTGGATATTTGACTGACTGAAACGATACTTGCAATGTCGGATTGAATGAATACATCCTGTGTGGCTGAACCTATTGTTATAAAATCATACATACCTTAACTCCTTTAATGATTTTATTATACAATAATATTATGAAATTAAAAAAATTAATTTTAAAAAACTATCGAAATTATGATGACTTTAGCTATGAATTTAATAAAAACAAAACTCTAATCATCGGAAAAAACGCCCAAGGAAAAACAAATATACTGGAAGCGATTTTTTATTTAAGCACTCTTGATTCATATCGAATCAAAAAAGACAGCGAACTTATAAAATTTGATTGCGACTATGCAATCATCAGAGGCGAAACGGAAAAAAACAACACCGATGTTGAGCTTGATATAACAATAGAAAAAGGCAAAAACAAGGTTTTGAAAGTCAACGGGCTTAAAAAATCAAAATCAAAAGATTTTTTAAGGATTTTATCTTGCGTTAATTTTTCTAGCGCCGACTTGCTTTTGCTTCGAGGAGACCCGCAAAATCGAAGAAAATGGCTCGATATGGCGATTTTTCAGGTATATCCTTTATATTTTGAAAAGCTTTCAACTTTTAATAAAATCCGCTTGCAAAAGGCAAATTACCTCTCTTTTGGAAACATCCAAGACGATATGTTGGATGTCTTTAACGAACAACTTGCAACCGCAAGCGCAAATATAATTTATCTGAGGCAAAAGTATCTTTTAGAACTTGAAAAAATTGCAAAAATAAAACACCTCAAAATGGCAAACAACGAGGATTTGAGGATAAAATATTCTTCTTTGTGTGATGAATTTTTAAACATTGAAGATTTAAAAAATTTGATTAAACAAAAGCTCGATATAGTTAAACCCGACGAAATCAGGCGCGCGCAGTGCCTGATTGGAGCGCATCGAGACGATGTTGATTTTTTTATAAACGAAATTGATGCTAAAAAATATGCTTCTCAAGGTCAGCAAAGAACGATTGTTTTATCCCTGAAACTTGCGGAATTACAAATTATCAAAGAAAAAATCAACGAAACCCCGCTTTTGCTGCTTGATGATGTTTTAGCAGAGCTTGATTCAATCAGGCAAAATTATCTTTTGGAAACAATAGAAAAAGACATTCAAATGGTCATCACAAGCGTGGATACGTTGGCTTTTGATGATGAATTTTTAAAAAATGTTGATATAGTGAAGATTTCAAAAGGGAAAATTGAATAGCTGAACGCTTCAAAATTTTATTCAATCATCATATAGCTTTTATATGCTTTTTCGTGTTTTTTGATGTATGGCAAGCTATCATATTGTTTGCGCTTTTGTTTCTCTTTAAAATCCTTTATTGCATTCTTAATACCGACCGGCAAAAATAAAATATAAAGAATCAAAGCACCAATCCAAGCAATGGGCGATAAAAACGCACTGTCATTTGAGCTATATTCTCTTTTGGGTATTTTGGCATCCTTTTTAGGGACAAATTTAACTGTAATATCTTTTTTGATGATTGAAATTTTTGAATCTTTTGTTATTTCATCAAGATTAATTTTTGATATGTCACTATATTCTTTTTCATTAATTATTATTTTGTCAAATTCGGATATGGCACTATAAATAAATGCTATATCACTTTCGCTAAGTCTATCGATTATTTCTATTTTTTCTTCTTTTGGCAATATGACAATGTTTTTGTCGATATTTTTATAACACAAAATAGTTGCTATCATTAAATTTCGATAGAAATTTTCGCTTTTTTTGCTAAAAATACTTAGGTTAAGACGAACAAGACTGCAACTCCCCGGAATATATGTGTCTTCGCCATAGACACAATAGGCATCTATCTCTACATAATTTTGCCCGTGTTCTTCTATAAAATCACTTGTTTTTATAAAATCATCATAAACTTTTCCATACAAACCTAACTTGTCATTTTCAAAAAGATATTCCAATAAATCCATATTTTTTGTATAGTTATTTGTTGATTCTTCTATTACTTCGTTAATATCACCTGAATATCTATCGTCCCATTTTAAATTTAAGTATTTTTTGAAATTTTGCGAAAAAGGCTCTCTTTTGTAGTCAATCGAGTAATATGGATATATCAATATTATCCTCAATTAATTTCAGGGCTTCTTCGTCTGTAAAGTTTTTTGTATCTTCTATCATACGCTTCATGAACTTGGGCGATATTCGCGATGTAGCCATATAAAAGCGACATTTTTTAAAAACTTCAATATCATTTGAAAAATCTTTTTTTGGATATAAATCAAAGTAACTATGAAATTGTATTTTCTTGCCGCCGGAGGATTCGTGGATGTCTATTCTATTAAAAATTCTATCAAAAGGCATCTGCGAAAAATTTTCATAGCTGGAAGTGCTAAATGTGATAAAATAATCGTTGCTTAAGATTTTTTGCTCGATTTCTTTGTCATAACCTTCCAACTTAGACATTAAATATAAAGTTGCTTGTTCTTTAAAGTTTAATTTCGGATGTTTTTTTGCAAAATTTTTAAAATCATCCGATGAGGAAGAATATATGATTTTTTCCCATCCGGTAGTCTCGCCGGGCCAACGGAATGTCCTTTTGAAGCAAGTTTCATCAAGATAATTTTCTCTTTGCGTTTTTGGTGTTGAAGTTATAGTTTTAGTGTTTGTTGTTGTGCTTGTTGCCGCATTTGCCTTTCTATTTACTTTTACATCGAGCGCAAGACAAATTCCGCTTGAATAATAGAAAAAGACAGCCGTTAAAGCACAAGAAAATAATTTTTTAAGCATAAACTAATTATATAGGTTTATTGAAGCTTTTTGCAACAAAAGGACTGAAAAACACATTTTTTGGAGGGGCTATGGGATGATATTTTAAAATCGTTTTTTTTGGGGGAAGCTAAAACACAATCTGCACCATGCACTGATTTTATTAAAGCAAAATAAAAAAAAGGGGGGTAAACAAAATCTTTATTTTAGGACGAAATTAAAATAAAATCTGTATCACCGCTTTTAATATCCCAATTATAGCTAAAGATTGATTGCGCCCTAAGGCATAATTATTGATTTTTAAACTACCCCCAAGCTAAATTAATTTGCACAAGCCTTCAAATTTAGCAAGCTGTCTGTAAATAAATAACGGATTTGCTATTTCAAAATCACTGCCAACTGAATTTATTAAAATTTTTGACTACATATAAAAGATTAACAAACGGAAATTTTTAAAATTGGCTATAGCTATAGATAAAAGATTAATATCCGGGGAATTGTAAAAGCGCAAATACTAAACAATTAAAATTCTGCTATAGATGAATTAGAAACATAACCAAAACTCAAGCTACAGATTAAGCAACAACCCCGTTTTTCAAAATCACTGTTGCCGAATTTATTAAAATTTTTGACTATAGATAAAAGGTTAAGCCGATGGTTTTAATAGCGTAAATACCAAGCCGTCAAAATTTCGCTAAAGATGATATAAAGACATTTTTCAAGAGCACAAACTTTTGAATTTACTAAATTTTGGCTATAGATAAAAATTTAATAACCGGGGTTTTAAAAGCGTAATTTGGTGGTTACTAAACTATCGACACAGATAAAAATAGCAGTGCATTTTTTCAAAAACCCTCGCACAATTAGTTAGAAAAATTCTGCTATAGATAAATTACCGTTAGGGTTTTTTGAAGGTGGGATTGCCTGATTATCAAAATTCTGCTATAGATAAATTACCGTTAGGGTTTTTTGAAGGTGGGATTGCCTGATTATCAAAATTCTGCTATAGATAAATTAGCAACATAACCAAAACCCAAGCTACAGATGGGTTGATTATACAAATCTTTAAAAGCATAAATACAAAATTATCAAAAACTAACTTGCGCCACAGACATTTACAAAACAAGAAAACCGGCTATAGCAGCCCGACTTATCTTAAAACCACCAAAGATTAATCCTAAAACACACCGGAAAATAAGGTAATTACAGGGTATGGAACTGAAAAACAGCAAAAAGTACCAAAATACACTAAAGAACACCAAAAAGTACGAAATGCGCCAAAAAACATTGAAAGCAGCGCAAAAGGCGAAAATAAAATTTAAACCGTAAAAAATGCGACCGAACAAAGCTGTCTGATCGCATTTTGAAAATATTTTTTGATAAAGAAAAAATTATCTTTTTGAGAATTGGAATCTTTTTCTTGCTCTTTTGCGGCCGTATTTTTTACGTTCTTTAATACGAGCGTCGCGAGTCAACAAACCTTCTTGTTTCAAAGGTTGTTTAAATTCTTCATTCATTTCAAGCAAGGCTCTTGAGATTGCCAATTGAATTGCATCGGCTTGAGCACTTACGCCGCCGCCAAAAGTTTTTACTCTAATATCAAATTTGTCTTGATTTTCGGTTAAAACCAAAGGTCTGTATATTGTCATTTCAAGCGAGGGTCTGTTTCCGAAGTATCCTTTCAAGGTTTTGCCGTTGATGAACACTCTGCCTTTACCGGAAACTACTTTTGCAATGGCAATTGAGCATTTTCTTCTGCCGGTTTTAACAATTTCATTTTTATTGTCTGTATTTTTAGCTGCCATTACTTATCTCCTTTTAATTCATATACAACAGGTTTTTGAGCTTCGTGCGGATGGTTGGGGCCTGCGTAAACTTTCAATTTTTGGAATTGTTCATTGCCCAAAGTGTTGTGCGGTAACATTCCTTTGACCGCTTTTTCGATTGCTCTTGTCGGAGCTTTTTCCATTAATGCGCTAAAGCTGATTTCTTTAAACCCGCCGGGGTAGCCCGAGTGTGATTGGTATAATTTATCGGTTTGTTTTTTGCCTGAAACAGTAACTTTATCTGCATTAATCACGATTACAAAATCGCCCGTGTCAACGTTTGGAGTGTATTGAGGTTTGTTTTTTCCTCTCAACAAATCGGCTGCTGCAACAGCGAGTCTGCCTAATGTTGCACCTTGTGCATCAATCAGGTACCATTTTCGAGTTATTTCCAGTGGCTTTGCACTAAAAGTTTTCATTTATTTACCTTCCTTTAATTTATTTTGAATATAATTTTCTACATCGTCATAGCCGACATACATTAATTTAAGCGGATAAGCGTCCATTACGTTGGCGGCTTTTGTCCTGTCTTTGGATTTCAAAATTTCATCCATAACTTTCGGTTCAAGATTATGCCTTTCAATCATCAAGAGCTGTCCGACAATTGTCCTTACCATATTATAGAGAAATCTGTTTCCGACAATATCTATAAAAACGAAATTAAGCCTGTTTTCGATGATTCTTTTTGCTTTGGCGTAATATATTTCGCAATCATTATATGGGTTAGTTGAATTGGACTTAAATGCGCTAAAATCGTGATGTCCGATTAGATATGAAAGCGAAGCGTTGAGCCTTTCTATATCAAGAACCTTATAAGGGTAATATAGAGCACAATTGTTAAAAACTGAAGCAACACGGTTATTTAAAATTGTGTATCTATAATGCTTATAGCGGGCGGATTTTTGAGCATGGAAATTAAAATCAACTTTCTTTATCTCAAAAACCTTTATGTCATCAGGAAGAATCGAATTCAGACTGTACAAAAACCTATCTTTATTTGATATTTCTTTTTGACAGCCAAATTTAGAGCCGATTTTACAATCAATTCCGGAATCAATTTCAGAATCAATTTCGCAATCAAATTTAAAATCAAACTCACAATCGAAGTGGGCCGCTTGAAATTCGGCGCTCACTTTGGCATCTGTTCTTCCCGAAGGAATTATGTTAATTTCGTCTTTTATCAATGTGCGAAGTGCTTTTTCGATAGTTTCCTGGACTGTCCTTTTGTTTGGCTGCTTTTGCGAACCGAAAAAGTTGAGCCCAAGGTATTCAAAGCAGATGATGTAGCGAATTTTAGACATTAAACCAATTGAATTAATGCCATTTCTGCATTGTCGCCGCGGCGGGGGGTTAATCTTAATATTCTTGTGTAACCGCCGTTACGAGTAGCATATTTTTTACCGATTACGCTGAACAATTGTCTTAAAACAGATTGTTTCGGATATTTTTTGCCTTCGGGCAATGTATCAAACAATTCGCCTGTTTCAGGGTCAATATATTTTTGCGTTTCAATATCGTAAATATCTTTTTTAGCTTCACGGCGAGCAGCCAAATCGCCTTTTTTGGCAAAAGTGATGATGGATTCTGCAAACGGCTTTAAGGCTTTTGCTCTGGCCATTGTGGTAGTGATTTCGCCGTTCAAAAACAACTGCGATGCCAAAGAGCGTAACAGTGCTTTTCTTTGGTCTGCCGCTTTTGATAGCTTATGAATTTTGCGAGAGTGTCTCATTTTATGTGTTCCTTTTTAGATTGTTGCTTAAATTAATTCCAAATCATCGGCATCTTCGGGGCTCGGTTGAAGGTCAAGGCCCATTTGATGAAGTTTTTCGATGACTTCATCCGATGATTTTTTACCAAAGTTTTTAATATTCAATAAGTCATGTTCGGATTTTTTCAACAATTCGCTCATTGAGTTGATTGATGCTCTTTTTAGGCAATTGTATGCGCGAACCGACAATTCCAAATCTTCGATTGATAATGTCGGTGCTGCAACTTCTTCAGCCGGAGCCGATTGTTCAACTTCTTGTTTTGCTTGAATTGGAGCACCGGTGATTCCCGCTATTTGGCTGAAATGTTCAATCAGAAGGTTTGATGCTTTAGCTAATGCCGCATTAACGTCGATTGAACCGTTTGACCAAATTTCAAGAGTTAATTTATCGAAATCCAAAGATTCACCTACACGAGCGGGTTCAACATTGTAGCTGACTCTTTTGATGGGCATAAATACCGCATCAATCGGCAGAATATCGATTGGAAGGCCGTTTTTTTGTTCTTTTAAGACATCAACCGCAACGTAGCCTTTACCCACTTCAACAATAATGTCAGCTCTGATTGAACCGCCTTGTGATAATGTGCAAATTACGCAATCGGGATTAACGATTTTAACCCCTGCTGGAAGTTGAATATCTCCTGCTAATACAGGGCCCGGTTTAGAAACATCCAATCTCAAATGCTGCGGTTCGGTTAAATCTGTTTTAACAACGACCGATTTAAGATTTAGCATTATATCAATAACATCTTCAACAACACCCGGAATCGAAGTATATTCGTGAGTTATACCTTCAATTCGAACGGAAGTTATAGCAGCACCTTCAAGGCTGGATAATAAAACACGTCTTAGGGCGTTACCTATCGTTGCGCCATAACCTCTTTCCAACGGCTCAATTACGAATTTACCATATTGAGAACCGTCGGATGAAGTTGTTGTATTAATATTTTTAATTTTGAGTTCCATAATTATATTCTCTCCTAATTATCTAGAGTAGTATTCAATAACGAGTTGTTCATTAAATTCTTGATCCAATTCTTCTCTTTGAGGAATTCTATCAAATGTGATTGAAAGTTCTTTTTTGTCAACTGTCAACCAAGCAAAGCTTAATGCCAAATCGATTTGTTCAATTACGTTTCTCACAAATTGTTTGGAATTTTCTTTGATTGTAACAACATCGCCCGCTTTCAAAAGATAAGAAGGAATGTCAACTTTTTTTCCATTAACAAGTACGTGCGCATGGTTGACAATTTGTCTTGCTTGACGTCTTGTGATGGCAAATCCGGCTCTGAATAATACGTTGTCTAATCTTGATTCCAGCGTTTGCAAAATAATGGTACCGGTGACGCCTGTTTTTCTTGAAGCGTTTTCGTAATATTTTGCAAATTGTTTTTCGCTGACAAGATAAGTCATTCTGATTGTTTGTTTTGCTTTCAATTGCAATGCGTAATCAGAGCTTTTCTTTCTTGCTGCGCCGTGTTGACCGGAGGCATTTTGTCTCATCGATGTGGTCAACTTACGGTTTGATAAGTCTTTTACACCATAATTTCTGAATAATTTATTGGTTGGTCCGGTATATTTAGCCATTTTAGCTCCTATTAGTTATTTACTTACTTTTATTTAAAGGCAGTTTCCTGCCATATTAAGACCTTATACACGTCTTTTCTTTGGTGGACGGCATCCGTTATGAGGAATCGGGGTTACATCTTTGATTAATGTGATTTCAAGACCGGCTCCTTGAATTGCTCTGATTGCCGTTTCTCTGCCCGAACCCGGGCCTTTAACATAAACTTCAACTTTTTTCATGCCTTGGTCAAGTGATTTTTTGGCAACAATTTCAGCAGCACTTTGAGCTGCAAAGGGTGTACCTTTTCTTGCGCCTTTGAAACCGCAACCACCGGCCGATGCCCAAGCTACAGCGTTACCTTGAGTATCTGTTGAAGTTACAATAGTATTGTTGAATGTGGATTGAATGTGCACCACACCTTGCAATATATTTTTTCTTTCTTTCTTTTTAGTTTTTTGTGGTTTAGCCATTTTATTTTCCTTTTAAGTTATTTTTGACTTAGTTACAACATTACTTTTTCTTGTTGGCGATTGGGCCTGTCTTTTTGCCTCTGCGAGTTCTGGCATTTGTTTTTGTTCTTTGGCCGCGAACAGGCAATTTTCTTCTGTGGCGGATGCCGCGATATGAATTGATTTCGCTTAAACGTTTGATATGAAGGGATTCTTCTCTTTTTAAGTCACCTTCAATTGTATAATTAGCAATTTCTGCTCTTAGCTTTTTAATATCATCTTCGGTCAAGTCATCCGTTCTTAAATCTTGCGAAATGCCGCAAGCAGCCAATATTTTAGCGCTTCTTGTCGGCCCTATACCGTAGATATAGGTTAAAGCTATAACCATTCTTTTGTTGCGGGGCAAATCAACCCCAACGAGTCTTGCCATATTATGTTATTCTCCTATTTTAGTTTAGATTATTTGAGATTCGAACAATTTAAAAAAATTATCCTTGTCTTTGTTTGTGTTTCGGATGTTTGCAAACAACCGTAACTCTGCCGCGTCTTTTGATGATTTGACAGTCTTTGCATATTTTTTTAACTGATGCTCTTACTTTCATTTGTATTATCCTTTATTACTTTAATCTGTATGTTATTCTGCCGCGAGAGAGGTCGTAAGGCGTCATTTCAACTTTTACTTTGTCGCCCGGCAATATTCTGATAAAATTTTTTCTGATTTTTCCGGAAATATGCGCTAAAATTTCATGACCATTCTCAAGCTCAACTCGAAACATCGCATTCGGCAATGATTCCAGTATCGTACCTTCTAGTTCAATTACGTCTTTAGACATGTTTTTCCTTATCAATCTTGCGTAATTTCAATCATACATGTTGAATTTTTGTTTGCAAGATTAAAATCCCAAAAAAATAGGTCAAAACGCCGGTCTGCATGATATTTTATAAATTATCTTTTTATTTATATAACACATTTACAAATTCTTTTCCGCCCAAAACAAAGATTATTTTTACATTTCAAACCTCTTTTATAATTCTTATTTTTTGTGCATTAATTTTCTATCTTTAAAAAAATAATTATTAAAAACAATAAGTTTTGTTAAGAACTCACAAATTTGACTAATACAATTTGTTACTTGCAATTTTAAAATATGCGGTATAATAAAATTAATCGGGTTTATTGGGGAAAAATGGGTAACATTAGCTTGAATTCGATAGACAAAATAAAAAACAAAATAAAAAATATAATGGAGCTAACGCGCTTTTATTCATTGGGTGCAATATTGGCTTCCTGTTTAATTATATATTCATATGCTCACTATAGCGAAAACTTCAGCTTTTTTAATTTCGCGCTTTTGGTAATCGCGCTTTGCTGCTTACAGATGGGCGCAAATTTATTTGATGATTATATTGACATAAAAGAAAAATTAAAAACCACACAAAACCTCTCTGACATTAAATTTAACTCCCTTGTTCCAAAAGCAAGACTCATAATAGAAGGGGTTTATAGCTTTTGCAGTGTTAAAAAAATTATTATAATATTATTTTTAATCCCGACACTAATCGGGCTATATTTTACGGCTATTTCGGGCGCAAAAATCATTCTTTTTATGATAGTTGGCGCGATATTGACTCTTTTTTACCCGAAAAGCGCAAAATGTTATCTATCTGAAATAATTGTCGGGCTGATTTTCGGGCCATTGGTTATTATGGGCGGATATTGCGCAATAACGGGAGGTTTCAACATAAATCTTTTTATTTTATCCTGGGCAATATTTTTTTCCTGCCTTGTATTGTTACACGCTCACAGCCTGATGGATTGGGAATTTGACCAAAAAGAAGGCAAAAACACCCTTTGCATACTTTCCAAATCAAAACAAAACGCAATTAAAATTTTAAAATTTTTTATAATCGCATCTTATTCAATTGTTTTTTTGGGGGTAATTTTTTCAAGATTTAACCCAAAAACGCTCTATTGCTTTTTGACTTTACCGATTGCGGTTGAACTTTTAAAATCAATGGAAGAATATATTGAAATAAAAGATGTAAAATTTGTTCCCAGATGGTATTTTGGGGTTTTTGAAAATTGGCAAAAAATAAAAGAAAATAAAATCGACTTTTTTATGTACAGATTTTATTTAGCCAGAAATTTCGGGCTGTTTTTTGCGATGTTTGTTAGTATTGGTACAATGATATAATTTATTTTTAGGGAAAAACTATGAGAAAGATAATATTATTAATATTTTGTCTATATTTTACGGGGGTCATTATGTCAAAAGCTATTGATAAAGTTGAAGAAAATATCTTTAAATTAACAAGTAACGATTTAAAACAAAATTCAATTTTGCCAAACAAACAAGTCTTTAAAGGCTATGGGTGTAACGGAGGAAACGTTTCTCCGCATTTAGCCTGGGAAAATGCTCCAAAAAACTCTAAAAGTTTTGCTATAATTTGCCATGACCCCGACGCACCAAAGCCAAACGGTTGGTATCATTGGCTTGTAGTGAATATTCCTTCTGAGATAAAAGAAATTAAACAGGGCGAAAAAATTAAAGGTGCAATTGAAACAA
The DNA here is from genome assembly GCA_947624685.1 of Candidatus Gastranaerophilales bacterium. Taxonomy (GTDB): domain Bacteria; phylum Cyanobacteriota; class Vampirovibrionia; order Gastranaerophilales; family Gastranaerophilaceae; genus RUG14156. Next base: position 13,969 of record CANQLJ010000027.1, read on the forward strand.
TAACAGACTTTAAAACAAAAGGCTATGGCGGAGCATGCCCGCCTGTGGGCCATGGGGCGCATCACTATAATTTCACTTTATACGCTCTTGATGTTGATAAAATCAACATCAAAGAAAACGACTCGCCAAAAGATGTCGAGCAAAAAGTAATATCTCATGCTATTGCAAAATCAACAATAACAGCTCTTTATGAAAGATAAAAGAATCTTTCATAAAAATTAAAATCATTTTTGAGTCGGCCTATTTTGAATTTGGCGCCAAGACCATAACAATGTTTCTGCCTTCGATTTGAGGTTTTTTCTCAATCAAAACAGAATCTTGTTCAAATTCACCTTGAAATTTTGTAATTAAATCCATTGCAAGGTGTGAATGCTGCATTTCACGGCCCCTGAGCATTACAACAACTTTTACTTTATTTCCTTGAGCTAAAAATTTTCTTGTAGCTTTAAGTCTGACTTCATAGTCGTGAACATCAATCTTGTAGCGCATTTTAACTTCTTTAACATCAACCGTGTGCTGTTTTTTCTTTGCTTCTTTAGCTCTTTTTTCGGTTTCGTATTTATATTTGCCCCAATCAAGAATCTTTGCAACGGGCGGGGCTTGATTTGCGCTTACGACAACTAAATCTAATTCTCTTTCTTTTGCCATTTGCAAAGCTTTGGACGTCGGAACAGTCCCGTGGTTTACACCTAAATCGTCGATTAATCTAACTTCTCTGGCTCTGATTTTTTCGTTCAAAAGTTCATTTTGACCTTTGTAATCGTTTTTACTAATAATTTTTCTCCTTATTTTTCTATATTTTTATTTATACCATAGTATTTTTATTTTGTAAAAGCTATATTTTATTAATATCAACTATTTGGACAATAGAGCATTTCTTTTTATCCGTTTTTAAATCATCAAAATCCTTTTTTTCACTATCCTCAAAATAATTGTTTAAGCTGTATATGGGTTTATCAAAACTTTGATACATCGAAATTAAATCGCAATATTTTTTTAGCTCAAGTTTTTTTATTTCAATATCATCTTTCCCAAAATCCCCCTCATTTTTCATTTCACAAGTCAGATAAAAGGCTTTGCAATCGTTTGGGATTTTTTTATTTACGGACGCAAAATCATTTTTAAAATCTGATTTTTTGACGCTATAGCTTTTCCAATAGGAGTTTTTGTCGATATTATAAGGAATCTGCTCAAAAACGATTAACATTATCGATAAAATCAAAATCGTTTTTGTCAAAACCGAATTATTTTTGATTTTGTTTTTTTGAAAAAAACTTACATAAAACCCAATAAGAATTGAAATTATAATTAAACCGACAAATAAAATCCTATTAACCCCATCAAGACCTTCTGTTGAAGGAATCAGAATATAAAAAACCCTCCAGAAATATTGCCCGAAATATATCTGAGATATTGAATAAATAAAAATTAACGTCAAAAACAAGTAGCCTTTGTATTTTTTAAGGAAAAATAAATTTGAAAATGCAAATAATATCACAAAAAATCCATAGCAATAATTTGCTTCAAATGAAGATGCATAGTCAAAATAAGGCATTTTAAAATAAAACAAACTATCTAAAACGCTGAGGTTTTTAATCCATATATAGCCGTTAAAAATATTTGTATAAAATTGATTAAAATCGTTAATTTTCCCAAGCATTATAAAATGATAACCCATGGGTAAAAGCATCATCACAACAACAAAAAAATAAAAAATTATTATACCATAGAAGTTTTTTATAAAATCTATTGCGCTGTCTCGCGTATTTTTTGGTATCAGAGCAATAAAAAAAGAAAAAATTGCGCTCATAAGCACAAAAAAACCTAAGTCATAGCAGCTATAAAATTGCAAAATCAAAAACAAAGCAGCCAAAAGAAAATAGGCGTGGTTTTTCATTGTTTTATTGTTTTTATTAACTTTAAATAAAAATATAATTGAAAATATCGTCAGAAATTGGCTAAAATAAGCTATATCATAGTTTTGAGAAAACCTTATAATTGAAAAAGCAAAAACAAATGAAGATACACTTTTTGCTAACCTTGTTAAACCGAGCCTAAGGTTTGATAAGAGGCAATAAAATGAAAAATAATTTAAAAAGCAGCAAACACAATATAAAATAAACAAACAATCAAAAGGGTTTTTAATAAATATCCTAAAGAAAAGATAAATAGGACAAAGCCCCAATAAAATATCATCATGCGATAGCATATTTAAGTTGTCATAGTTAAATGGCGCATCCCAAAAAAAATGGTGGGTAGGATTTTTTATTATCCAAGAATAAAAATGCTCAAAAACATAAGCGTTATAGATATTTTGGCTGTTGCCTCCGATTATATAGCTAAATTTCGCACTTATAAAAGGAGACAAAAAAATCGCCAAACCTAAAAGAAGAAACAAAATAAAATATTTATTTTTATTCAAATAACTTATAAATTTCATTTGGTTTAAAAATGCCGAATTGTGTGATAATTCCCGTGATTAGTTCGTTTGGAGTGACATCAAAACTCGGATTTATTGTCTTAACTTTATTGTCGCAAACCAATTTGTCATTAATGATTTTGACCTCTTCTTCACTTCGAAGTTCAATTTTTATCTCATCCCCGGTTTTGATTTTAGAATCAATCGTCGATTTTGGTGCGGCGATATAAAAAGGAATGTTATGGTATTTTGCAGCTAACGCCACCATATATGTCCCGATTTTATTGGCACTATCGCCATTTAGAGCGATTCTGTCAGCTCCGACTACTACCACATCAATCATTCCTTTTTTCATAAAATACGCGCTCATACCATCCGTTATAAGGGTTGTATCTATCCCGTCACGGATTAATTCATAGGTCGTGAGCCTTGCTCCCTGTTGGCGCGGGCGGGTTTCATCGGCAAAAACTTTTATTGTTTTATCTTTTTTAAATGCACTTCTAATCACCCCTAATGCCGTGCCATAACCTACGGTAGCAAGCGCTCCCGCGTTACAGTGGGTTAAAATAGTTGCTCCTTTAGGGATAATTTCGGCTCCATATTCGCCGATTTTAAGGTTTGTTTCAATATCCTCATCTTCAAGTCTGATTGCGTTTTTAATTAAAAGCTCTATTATTTTTTTTGGGTCTTGGTTTTTATTTTGTCTTAAAACCTTGAGCTGTTCTTCAATTGCCCAATGGAGATTAACGGCTGTGGGGCGGGAAGAGTTGATGAATTTTGAAATATTTTCAACTTCTTCAAAAAAATTATTTTTATCTTTTGATTCAATTGCCCCCAAAACTACCCCGTGGGCTCCCGCGATACCGATTGCCGGAGCACCTCTTACAATCATTGTTTTAATTGCATCATACATATTTTTTGAAGATTTAATATCGATTTTTTTAAATTCATAGGGGATTTTTGTCTGGTCAATCATCCTTGAAAAACCATAGCCTGAAGTGTCTTTTACCCATTCAATTGTTTTTTCTATCTTTTCCATTAATTTTCCTTTTATTGTTTATATTATTTAATCGTCAACTTTTATATCTATTCTTGCATCATAGCCTTTTGGTTTTTTTTCAAAATATCCCATAACCCATTGCATCCCCATGGCACTTGCGGAGTTTGTTGCGGCAAAAATCAAGGCAACCACAAAAACAATCACCAAAAAAAGCCAAAGCGCGCTTGAGAGAAGATACGGAATAGCATAAGGATAGTAATTTTTAAAAATCAGATGAATCAAACAAACACTCGGGCAAAAAACTATAAAAAAAGCAACGGTTGAAACAAACCCGCATACGGCGCCCAACACAGCGCTTTGTTCAAGCGTTAAATATGAAAGATACCTCTTATTTTTTTTCATAAAAGATATTACAATTACCGAAGCAAAAAACGCTAAAACACTATACCCGAGCGCAATAAAGCGAGGAATCAAGGAAATAATCGCAACCAAAACCCCCAAACAAAAAGAAAAAATAATCGTTCTTTTTAAAATCAATTGGTTCATTCCGCCTCCGCACTAAACAATATGTTATTAGCATGACAAATCGCAATCGCTATAGAATCAATTGTATCATCTAATTTTATATTTTTATCAATTTCTATAAAGTTGCTTAGCATAACTTTAACTTCGCCCTTTGACGCCTTGCCCGAACCAGTAACGGCACATTTAACGGCGTTTGGGGTATATTCATACATCGGGATATTATTATCCTCTAATGTTAAGACGATAACCCCTCTTGCTTGCGCAACGGGGATTATCGTTGTTTTGTTTCTGAAATAAAAAAGCTTTTCAATCGACGCACAATCGGGCTTAAATTTTTTAATCAGATAATCAAGGTCATCTCTGACTTCTTTAAGCCGTTTTGCGTGCGTCAAACTTCCGCTTGTCTGTATTGACCCGCTTGATATGAGCGTGAAAATGTCTTTTGTTTTTGTTTGTTTATATTCAACAAAACTGTATCCGACAATTCCGACGCCGGGGTCAATTCCCATAATCAGCATTATTTATCTTATCCAATCACGGGATTAACGAATGTACGGCTCATAAGTTCTTTATCGAGCGCAAAAAGACCGTTTTTATCAGCTCCGATTAATTCTAATTGAGACAAAATGTCGCCGACGTTTGATTCTTCTTCGACTTGTTCTTTGATGTACCAATTAATAAACAGCATTGCCGCTCTGTCTTTTTCTTCCTGTGCAACGTCAGCTAATTCGTTGATTTTTGAGGTGACGAATTGTTCATGAGCCAAAACTGCTTTAAATACATCTAACGGGCTGTTCCAAGAATTGTCCGGTTTATCGATTGCTTCAAGTGTTACACATCCGCCTCTTTCAATGACATAGTCAAACATTCCCATAGCATGAGCGTTTTCTTCTTGGACTTGAACATCCATCCAATTAACAAAACCTTTTAAATTCAAATTAGCAAAATACGCTTTCATTTGCAAATAAAGGTATTTTGAATAAAGTTCTTTGTTAATTTGATCTAAAAAAGCTGATTTCATTCTTTCGCTTATCATCTTAGTTTTCCTCCTTGTTTTTAACTAGATTTTCTATTTTTTCCTGTAAATTTTGTTTTTTATCTCTATTTGATTTTATAACCGAAGTAAAAAATGCGCAAATGATAAAAAATAATCCTAAAAACCCTGTTATAACTTCACTTACTTCCCTAAAAGAAGATATAAACATAATTATTGCAAGTGCTCCGATGGCATAATGCGCACCATGCTCAAGGTATATATATTCTTTTAAGGTTTTCTTTTCAGTCAACATAACAGTTAATGAACGAACAAACATCGCTCCTATAGATAGACCTATTGTAATAATTAATATATCTTTACTTAGCGCAAACGCCCCTAAAACGCCATCCAATGAAAAAGAAGCATCGATTAATTCAAGATATAAAAAATTTATAAAACAGTGGTTTGTCATGTTAAATTTTGGCGAGCAATCGCAGTTTTCTTTCGCTTTTTCATTTGCATTATTCTCAAGCGCCGACGATATTCCTTCAATCAAAAGATAAACAATTATTCCCCAAATGCCTGATATAAAAACGCTATAGCGAATTGAAGGGTTGACAAACGCTTGAAAAATCATCAACAATGATAAAGTTAAAACAACGTTTAAACCTTTTATATGCCCCAATTTCGAAAAAGGTTTTTCTAAAAAACTAATCCAATGAACTTGCTTTTGATGATTTAAAAAATACGTAAAAAACAGCATCACAAGAAAACTTGCGCCAAATGTTATAATCATCGGATGAGATTGATGAAGATAATTTGAATATTTATCAGGCTCATTAAACGCAAGATTTACTACACTTAATATATCAAGATTTGAAAATATCGCAACAATTAAGATAGGGAATAAAAACCTCATCCCAAAAACCGCAACCCAAATCCCCCAGGTTAAAAACCTTTTTTGCCAAATTTTTGACATTTTTTCAAGTTTTGTCGCGTTAATTACGGCATTATCAAATGATAATGATACTTCTAAGACGCTCAAAACCAAAACTATAAATAACGCCGAAAGTTCAAGCCCCGGGTGCATTTTGTGCGTCCAAAAATAGGCAATTAAGAACCCAAAAAACGCAAAAATATATGAACCTTTAAAATAACTTAGCAAACTTCCTCCAAAATGTCTTATCTTAAAATTATTCTACATTGTTAAATTTCATTTGCAATAAGCAATTTTATTGAAGTTTTAAAACAAAAAACGCTTGATTGCTTAATTATTTTAATTTCCTAAATACTGTAATGTCATTAAATATCCGTCCCAAACAGTGTTTGTTTTTTGCATTTTTTGGATTCTTTTTTGTTTTTTAACAAGAAGTTTTTCTTGTTCATTTTTAAATTGTTCCATTGCTTTAGCCGAATTTTGTCTTTTTTGAACTTCCGGTTCAATTATGCTCAGTGCGTTTTTGTATGAAGCGGTATTGTAACCGAGAGCAATTTTTGAAGGATAATTATATTCAATATAATTATAAGCGTTTAAGATTCTTTTGTCGCCGCTGGGGTGGGTTTGGAAAAAATCGACATAGTTTGATGAAATTTTACTTAATAATGACACCATACCAAGCGGGTTGTATCCTGCTTTTGTCATAATATCAACCCCTGTTATATCAGCTTCAAATTCATCATTTCTTGATATTTTGTTTTGCGCTAATTGAGATGAAACCGCCTGAGCTGTTTGATTTTTGAATATGCCTGAAAATATTGCACTGATTCCTGCCCCTAATATCCCTTGCTTTGCGCAATGTCCGTTTACGATATGACCCATTTCATGCCCGATGACTCCTGCAAGTTCGTCATCCGTTTCAACATATTCTAACAGCCCCCGATAGACGTGGATTTCTTTATTAATATCAGCGTAAGCGTTCACGGTATCTTCATTTGAAACTTTAAATTCGATTTTTTGACTGATATTATTGGCACTTAAAAGTTTTTGACCTATTGTATTTACCCGATTAAGCGCGGCGGTGCTGTCCCAATTTGTCGTTTGGGCGGCATTTACGCTTAAATAATACGAATTAAGCGCAAACAGGGCAAATATTAATATCATTTTAAATATAATCTTTTTCATTTTTCTTAATTCCTTTTGATTTTATAATACTTTATAGGGTGAAATGTTATTTTGATTCATCGATATATTCAACATAGCTTCTTGATTTTGAAGATGAATTTTCGCTATCTACAGCACAATTTTGATATTTTTTAATTGCTTTATCATTTTTGGATTTAATTGTTATTGTATAGCAATTGTCATTATCTGATGTTTCATAGTTATAATACAAATTCAGATTCTTTTTCATTTTGACTTTTTCAATATTTTTTGGATATATTCCGTTTTCTTTTCTATAGTTTTCAACATATTCAATAATCGGCATAACAGGTTTTAAGTTTTTATTTTCATCCATATCCAAATCCATAAAATTAAAATCCGCCTTAGCAAAGCCGATAATTCCCGCAATTGCTCCAATTAAAAGCAATAGTTGAATTAAAAATATACCCCCCAAAACCATTAAAAATATCTTTAAAACCTTCAAAAACCTTTCTTTCATATAAATCCCCTTTAATTATATTTTTACGTTTATTATAGGCAGTTTTATACTTTTTTTCAAACCCATGGGTGGGTTAATCTATAGGCTCATATAATACTCTTTTAATATCATAGCGTCACCCTCAATATTAGGGCTTTCGCAGACGAGTGCACCTTTGACATTAAAATTTTTCAATGCTTTCAATAAATCCTTATAATTAAAATCGCTTTTTTGAAGTATCAGATGCTTCTTTTCACCTTTTGCACCATAGTCGATTCCCGCTACGTGGCAATGGAAATTATCTAGAGCTCTCTGCCCTAAATTATTTGCAATTTTTTCTAAAATCTCGCAAAATTCGTCATAGGTGTTATATTTCCCTTCTTCTCGAGCGTGAATATGGGAAAAATCAACGCAAGGAAGGATGTTGGAAAAATTTTTCGATAGTTCAATAATTTCATCTATCGTTCCCCATTGGCTTCTTTTACCTGTTGTTTCGGGCCTAATCCAAATATCAAGCGTACCATATTCTTCCAGAAGCGAATTAATTATCGTTTGATGTCTTTCGATTAGTTTTTTTGTGACAACTTTAGATTCCTCTCCAAGATAAAAAGCGCCATGGTAGGTTATTGAATATGCTTTTAAATCAATTCCCGCTCGGGCGGTATCAATTACTCTTTTGATGCTTGCCAGAATTTTATCATCTTCTTTTGCGTTTAAATTAATATAATAGGGCCCGTGGTGGGTTATTATTTTTTCTTTTCGATTTAAAAGCGCTTCTTTTGTTTTTTCGCTATACCTCACCCCATGGACAAATTCGACTTCCAAACCGTCAAGATTCATCTCATCCAATTTTTCAAACGCATCGTCATAAGAACTGGCATTTAATGGGATACCGGCTGTCAGAAAATTTAATTTATCCATATTTTTCCCTATTTTCATATTTTCCATTTTCCATTTTCCATTTCATTTTTATAAAAGAATTTCATCGGTTTTCGGGCTAAAAGTGTAATAAAAATCTTTTGAATTAAACACTCCCCAAGAATTGAGCTGAAAGACTTCCAAAGAAACAAATCCGCCGATAGCCGCAACAAGCAGGGTTTTATCATCACATTCAACAATTTGACCGAATTTAAAATTGTGCTTTTGAGCTATAACAGAAGCCTTTATGACTTTAAGATTCACTCCTCTAAAAAACGTAAAAGCACTGTAAAATGGGTTTGTGGCTCTTATTAATCTTTCAATTTCATAGATATTTTTGCTGTTCCACCTTATTCTAAAGCACCCGTCCACCCTTGGGGCTTCTATAAAACAATTTGCCTTATCTTGAGGGGTTCTTGTGATTTCTTCATTATTTTGAATTTTTCCTAACACTTCAACCAAAGCATCGGATAGCATAAAATTAGTCCTGTTAAAAAGTGTACC
>CANQLJ010000028.1 GCA_947624685.1 Candidatus Gastranaerophilales bacterium
CAGCCCACCGATGCTCAACGCATCGCTGTGCAGTTGCTTCGCACTCTTTTGCTTTTATCTTCGCTCGTTAAGTGCGCACAAGCGCACTAAAACTCGCTCGATAAAAGATTTGGGCCCGGATGCTTTAGTCGTTTGCGAGCTTTGCGAGCAATACGAATAAAGTATGCGCAGACTTTGAAAAAATTCAAGCCCACAAAGGGCGTAGAATTTTCAAAGGCCAGCTGAGACGTAGTCTCGACGGGCTATTTGCAAATTTTGCAGGATTCTTATAGAATGCTCCTGTGGAGTTTCGCTTTGCGAAACTCTTACGTCGCCATAGAACGGACTACGCAACAGCCCACCGATGCTCAACGCATCGCTGTGCAGTTGCTTCGCACTCTTTTGCTTTTATCTTCGCTCGTTAAGTGCGCCCTGCGCACTAAAACTCGCTCGATAAAAGTTTTGGGCCCGGAGAGACTCGAACTCTCACACCATAGGCACTAGATCCTAAATCTAGCGCGTCTACCAGTTTCGCCACAGGCCCAATATATTTTATTCAATGTTCAATCGGATGCTTATTGCCTGCGGCGAAGGAACCGCTTCGCTTATCCCCTCTCGCAAAACTTACCCATTGGGGTAACTTTTGCTCGGCAGAGTGCCACAGGCCCAATATATTTTATTCAATGTTCAATTTGTTGTGTTGAATCTGCGGCGAAGGTAGGGTACGGCTTCGCACTTCGCAATTGCTAATCGCAATTGCGCTCGTGCTTCGCACACCTTTGCCGCTCGGGGTTGTCGCTCGACTATCGTCGGCTCTCAACCCCTCGGGTTCGCTTCGCTTATCCCCTCTCGCAAAACTTACCCATTGGGGTAACTTTTGCTCGGCAGAGTGCTCCTGAGCGAATCAAAGATTCGCACGCACCCCAAGGGTATTTGTATTTTCTAATATTCGAGCAAAGCTCTCATATTGAAAATACTGGCATCGCCTTGGTACGGTTTCGAGCTGTCCGCCAAAGCTCTCGCTTTGCCGTCACGCTCTCGCACACCATGGCTCGCATTTTGCTCGCTAAGTGCAGTCGCACTAGCGCTCGCTTCATGCGAGTTTGCCACAGGCCCACTATATTATTTTAATGTGCAATTTGTTGTAATTGTTTAATATCATTTCATCCAAGCATCGTGTCACCTTGAATTGACCAGAAAATAGCGCAAGCGTAATTTTCTGTCCTCTGTGAGCATTTCAGGGTCTGAGAAGTACAGAGGGATATATCTTTTGCATTTTTGTACCCATGCCTATTTTCCTCACGTGGTTAGATCCTGAAACAAGTTCAGGATGACAGTACACCCAAATGTGGTAAATCTAAACACCTGAAAAAAGAAAAGTGAACAATTTGAAATGTAAAGATTATTTTCAGTCCTAAAATGATTCTGAAACAGTTTCAATGTCCAACGGTGAAAAATTACCTCAACCATGATAACTTAACCAAAACCTTGAGTCAAGCTAAATCTCTAAGGCGCCGCAAAGCTCTGTGTTACGCACAGTCCCAAAGTGCCAAAAAATCAAATCAATCCTTGCACCAATATTTATCAAGCCACTTGGTGGGTTTGACGTATCTTAAGCCCCCTTTTCCCATAAAGCCTTTATACGCTTGCTCGGGCGTCGGGCGGCCGTGGAAAATAAGGATTTTAGCATTCACGGGGTCTTTTGGCTCCATAAAGAAATTCAAAGGAAACGGGCGCAGGCAGTTTCTTTTGAAGCTCACGCACCACGATTTATCCCAATATTTCAAAATCCCTTTGTCGTTCATTTGATGGGACAAAAACGCCTGTTCGTTCTTGTAGCGCTTCCTTATGTCTTTTCCCTCTTTATAAAAATTTTCGATAATATCTTTGTGTTTTTTGACGTTAAACTTAAATACAGACGAATTTCCGATTATGTCATCGGGGAAATCCCAGTCTTTAATGATATAAAACTCACCTTCCTTGTGGAAAAAGCAATCTATATTATCTCTTACGATGACATCAAGGTCTAAAAAGAGCGCTTCGCCTTCCAAATCGGCAAGTTTATCCGTAAAAAGCCCGAGCTTTTTCCATGCTTTATCGGGGATTCCCGTGTCATCAAGTTCAGGCAGGGGGCGAATTTCAACGCCTTCCATAATACCTTTGGGATTATCCGTGAAACAGACAAAACGATGTTCAAGCGTAAGGTTTCTTTCGACCATCTTATAAAGACGATTTACATATTCCGGGCCAAATTTATCGCCCCATTTTATACAAATTACATTTCTATTCATATAAAAACCTCAAACTATTTATTAATTTGTCTCATCGTCGGAAATGCTATGACATCGCGTATTGAAGGCGAATCAGTCAAAAGCATAACGAGTCTATCGATGCCCATTCCCATGCCTCCGGTAGGCGGCATGCCGTATTCAAGCGCGGTGATAAAGTCTTCGTCTATTTCCATTGCTTCATCGTCACCTTGGGCTTTTGCGGCCGCTTGGGCAAGGAATCTGTTTCTTTGGTCAATCGGGTCGGACAATTCAGAAAACGCGTTTGCTATTTCCCAGCCGTTCACTCTTGTTTCAAAACGCTCCGTCAGGCGTTCGTTGTCTCTATGGACTTTGGCCAGAGGCGAAATTTCCCTCGGATAGTCAATTATATGACAAGGCTGAATCAAGCTCGGTTCGATTTTTTCTTCAAATACCGTTTCAACAACCTGACCCCAATTCATCTCGTCTTCAACGTGGACACCGATGCTTCTGGCGAGCTCTTGTGCCTCTTTTGCGTCATAGACTTCAAGAAAATCAATGCCTGTTGCGTCTTTTATCGAACCCAGCATCGTTTTTCTATCCCATGGCGGAGTGAGGTCGATTTCGTTTTCACCATATTTAATTTTTGTCGTGCCTAAGACCTCCTGCGCAACGTATGCGACCATATTTTCAGTCAATGTCATCATATCGTTATAATCGGCATATGCTTGATATAGTTCAATCATCGTAAATTCGGGGTTGTGACGTGTGTCAATTCCTTCATTTCTAAAGCATTTGCCAATTTCATAAACACGCTCGGAAACGCCCCCCACAATCAGCCTTTTTAAGTACAATTCAAGCGCGATTCTCAATGTTAAATCCATCTCAAGCGCGTTATGGTGCGTTGTAAAAGGTCTTGCGTTTGCGCCCGATGCAACGGTTTGTAATGTCGGGGTTTCAACTTCCATAAACCCGTCGCGAGCAAGAAATTCTCTGATTTTTTGGATGATAAGGCTTCTTTTTTTGAATGTTTCCCTTACTTCCGGGTTCACTATCATATCCAAATACCTTTGGCGATAGCGAATTTCGACGTCCGATAGCCCGTGGAATTTTTCCGGAAGCGGCAAAAGCGATTTTGACAAAAGTTTTAAATCCGTCGTTTTGATTGACAATTCGCCTCTTGGCGTTCTTCTTATAGTTCCTTTAAAACCCACAATATCGCCCACATCGATTAATTTTAACAGTTTCATTTTGTCTTCGGACAGATTTTGTTTGTGAGAAAAAATTTGAATTTTTCCGGTCGAATCCATAAGGTCAATAAACATTCCCGTGTTTCGAATCGCCATAACGCGCCCGGCGACAGAGTATACGTCTTGCGTTTCGACACCGGATTCAAGGTCTTTATATTTTTCTTGCAGAGTCTTTGCGTTTGCCGTTTTATCAAATGTATAAGGGTAGGGATTGACCCCAAGGTCAATCAAATCGGTCAATTTCTGGATTCTTCCTTCGCGAATGCCCTCAATAGAGCTATTGTTAGTATTTTCCTTTTCCATTTTCTCTCCTGTTTTATTATTTTAAAAATTATATTCTTTTATCTCAAATTCCCTTTTATCAATGTCTTTGAGGCAATATTTTTCATAGACTTCAAACGATTTTTCTTTGGAATTTTGGACATATTCTTTATCTAAATATTTCTTATATGTTTGGCTCAATTCTCCTTCATAGTTGCCCAAAAGTCCGATATATCTTGAAGATTCTTTTTTATTGTTTGAGCCCGAGTAGGCTTTTGTCTTGGCGTCAGTGCCCGAAGGGCGAATTTCGATGAATTTATCGTCAAATTTAAGATACGTGCCGTCTCCCACAAAAAGGATGTCTTGAAGATTTGAAAAATCAAGCTCTTTAAATGTGTCGGACAAGATTTCTCTGACGTTTTCAATATTTATTTTACCCTCTAATTTAGCCATAGCAAGGGCAAGATAGAAAATATCGTTTTTGGTTCTTTTTAATTCGCCTATTCTTTTTTCTTCTTTCAGCTTTTCAATATCCGCCTGAGACTCGTTATAATAGGCAATATCGAGCCTTGTATCAAATCTTGAAATTATATTATTTTTTTCATAAACATCTTTTAAATAATCGACCAAATCCCCCCCGTTTAATGAATTTGAGGATATTAATGCGCTTGCAATGATTATTGCTTCGGAAGCCGATTTTTCTCTCATTGCAAGGGCGAATCTTCCGTGTAATGATTTAATCGGTTTTGTAGCGCCTATTATCATTCCGCCCGATTCTTCACCGCCAAAGAGCATTTTTGGGTTTTTTCCTAAGGTAATTTTTTTGTTAAAAATGTCTGTTACTTCGATATTTTCAACGCCCTGTTCGATTTTATATTCGATTTTTTTTGTCATTGAAGCGATTTCTTTAAACCCGACAGGTGTATTTATAACCTTGACACCGTTTTTTTGTGCCCATTCGTCCCAAGAAGATGAGCTTGCCGAAGTTTTAATTATAAAATATGTCGCATCTTTTTCTTTGTTTAACGTCTTAAACCAATAATCCATAATCATTAAAAATGCTTGATTTGCGCTAAAGACGCACAAAAGCCGATTATTATCAAGCTCAATATAATCAACTCCCGTTTTTTCGATTATTTCCTTTTTGTTTTTATCAACAATTTGAACAATATTTAATCTGTCATGATCCGGGTCTGTTATTAAAACCGCGGTTCCCAAGGGAAAATCCTTCAATTTTTCGCAATAATTAAGCGAATTTATAACAGGGAAATATTCTTTATTGTCCTTGTCTTTGGCCAGTACCGTGACATCTAGTGACCAATCATAAAAAACGCCGTTTTTAATATCTTTTCCGATTCCAAAGAAAAAAGGATTTTCTTCATTATTCAACCAGTGGAAGGTTTTTGAAATTTCAAATTTATCTAAAATCTTTGATAGCGTGTTATAAGCGCATCCTCCGATGTTATCTATGACGATTTTTTTGGGGTAATTTTTAATGCTTTGGATATTTTTTTCGTTTGCGACGCTTGAAGAAAGGTATTCGCAATATAAATCAATTCCGTTATTTAATTTTTCCATAGCATTCTCATCGATTAATTTATCATCCGAGGCGCTAAAATTAATCTCATAAGAACCTTCTTTTTCAACGGTAGTAAGGATTTGTTCCATTTTATTAACAAATTCCATACTTTCATTGGGCAAAAACTGCGACCCTTGGTTATTTAGGTCTTTTGTTGCGTTTTTAACGCAGATGCCGTGCGAACTTGTGATGTATTCTGCTCCGACTAAGTCCAATTTAAAAGCCAAAAACGAAGCAAGCCAGATTGGAATCGTCTGCCTTTTTGTGGGACAAAGAGTGCGGATTTTAAGGTTTGCTTGAAGCCTTGCTATTATATCAAGATACATCTTTGAATTGTACCTAACTTCGCACCCGACAAGCTTAACCAGGTTCTTATTCGGGTATTTTTCTTTTAAAACAAGCGCCTTAGCCAATGTCGCCAAAGTAATTCCGATTGTATTAATCGGGAACCTTGTATCATGGGGATAGAGGATATTTTGCGGGCCTCTGATTCCGGCAGTAGATACAAGAGCTTCTTTTTTATATGCTTCAAACCAATTTTTTAAATCGAGCTTTTGGACGAGTTCTTTTGTCAGTTTGAACGTAAAAGCGTTTTTGTCGTTATAATTAAAAATTTTGTCTTTTTTTATTTCCTCGGGTGTGTTTTTTTCTATTCCATCATAGAGCAGTTTTTCCAAATTTATGTTTTGCATATTTTCATACTTTCTATAATTTCTTTATGTTGTTTTCAATTTCCATGGTTCAATTTTATCATAAAGAAATTTTTTAGGCCCCAAAATAATCAAAAAAATAATTGAATAGTTAAAAGCGTTAAAGGCGCCAAGTGTGTCAAGAGGTACTAAGTGTGTCAAAAGTGTCAAAAACTCAAAAGTGCAAAAAAGCAAAGGCCCTTCAAGAATGTTTAATAATTTTCTATAAAGGGCTTTTGCTTAATTATTTATTATTTAAAATTTTTAATTGATTTTATTTGATATTTGAATACGTCCAAGCGTCTTGGTTTGGTGTTTCGATTGTTTTCATATCGGAAACATCTTCTTGTCCTGCTTGCGCTCCGCCATGGGCGATTGGTTTATAGATTCGATTAAAATATTCTATAACCATTCTATCAGAGTTAAAGTAGCCTTCTGCGGTTCTTATAGCTTGGCGCATCAAGCGAGCCCATTCTTGTTTATTTTCATAATATGTCGGGATGATTTCATTTTCCAAAGTATTCATAATGAATCTGTGGTCTTTCCAGTGTCTTTCTTGCCAAGGAATATCATCGTCAAGTCCGGGGTATTCTACGGTATAGCCATTGATTCCGGGGAATGTTCCTTCGACTGTCCAGCCGTCATAGATTGAGAAGTGAACGGCTCCGTTCATATTAGCGCTCATGCCCGAAGTCCCGGAAGCCTCCAACGGACGTGTCGGAGTGTTAAGCCAAATATCTGAACCTTTTTTAAGTTTAGCGGATAGCGCCAATTCATAGCCCGGCAATACCACGACATTTTTCATGCTATAAGATTTTTTCAAGATATTGTTGAATGTTTCTTTTCCCATAGCGTCATCGGGGTGGAATTTGCCCGCAAAAATCAATTGGATTTTATTTTCGTTTAATAATTTTTCAATTCTTGCTTCATCCATCAAAATTAGCCATGCGCGTTTATAATCGGCAAATCTTCTTGCCCATGTGATTGTTAAGACGTTTGGATCAAAGCGTTTTCCTTGGGTGTCTGAAATATATTGGAATAAATCTTTTTTCATTTCATATTTGGCATCAAGCAGTTCTTGAGAGGTTTTTGCATTTGCAATTCTTTCATCTTGCCAATAATGGAGGTTTACGGCATTTGTGATAGCTTTAATCGGGCATCTGTCTTTAACCCATTCCCACATTTTGTTTGCAACAAGCCCGTGAAGCTGTGATACGGCGTTAGCAATTCTTGACATTCTAAGTGCTGCAACGGTTAAAGAGAAGTTTTCTCCGCCTAATTCGATTGCCGTTTCTTTTGAACATCCGCTAAAGAATCCTGCTTCAAGCAATGTATCAACCCAGTGTACTTCGTTTCCGGCAGGAACGGGAGTGTGAGTAGTGAAAACGGTTTTTTGGCGGACTGCTTTAAGGTCACCGTTGTATTGTCTTAATAATTCAAATGCGGCAGGTAATGCGTGGCCTTCGTTCATGTGAATTACGTCAAAATTGTATCCGACTGCTTGAAGAATTCTAACACCGCCTATACCAAGGACGGTTTCTTGTGCAACACGGATTTTTTCGTCTCCGTCATACAATTTATGTGAAATACTTCTTGCCCATTGTGAGTTTCCTTCAATATCGGTTGTCAAAAGATATATAGGGCAAGTTCCGAATAATTCGCCTTCAACTTTATAAGCTTTTACAATTACGTCTTCGCCAAATATTTTAACGGTCGTTGTTGTGTTTATGTCTGTTAAAAAGTCATAATGTTTTCTTATATAAGCAACTTCGACATTTCCGTTGTGGTCGATTCTTTGGTCATAATAACCGAATGACCATAACATCGTGACCCCTACCATTGGCATTTGAAGGTATCCTGCCGATTGCATATGAGAACCGGCCAAAAATCCTAACCCCCCCGAATATGTTGCCAACGATTGATCTATCGCAATTTCCATTGAAAAGTAAGCTACGTTTGGTAAAGCCATAATTTTATAATCCTTTTAATACTATCTCACGTTTAATGATTCTTAATAGAATACTAGCATAAAATATAATTATATCAAAGAAATTAATTCTTTAGTATTATATTACATTGCTTAAAGCACTATATCAGAAAAAAAATTTTTTGTAAAATATTTAAATCATTTTGTTTAAAAAAATAATATTTTATGATGATTTTTTTCGTGTTTTTCTTCACTTGAAGTTTTATCTATAGCAGGGTGTGCTTTATTTTGATTTTGCGGCAATATTTTTAAATAGGCCATTTTAATAAGACTTTTAACATGACTTTTTGAGAAAGCTTCTTAATAAGGCATTTTAACAGGTTATTTTAGCAAGATTTTTAACACGATTTCTCGACAAGACTTTTTATCATCTCTAAATCCTTCTTAAAAAGCCAGCGGGGGCTGTTGATTTCAAGAGAATGCTGCCTTAAAAGATAGGAAGGATGGAATATTGGGATAAATTTTTTGTTTTCAATATCAAAAATTCTGCCTCTTGCTTTAGTGATTGTTAATTTTTTATCCTCAATAAAGCTCTCAAGCGCCGTTGCGCCCACAAGAACAATAACGGAGGGGTTAATCAGTTCAATTTGCCTTTTTAAATAGCTTTCGCAAGCGCATTTTTCTTCTTTTGTGGGCTTTCTGTTTTTTGGCGGACGGCATTTAATTGTGTTTGCTATATAAAAATCTTCTTTTTTAAAACCGGTCTCATCTAAATATTGTCTCAAAAGCTTTCCCGCTCTGCCCACAAAAGGGATGCCCGTTTTATCTTCATTATCCCCCGGGGCTTCTCCGATGAACATAATTTTAGCACCCAAAGTGCCATCGCAAAAAACGACATTTGTTCTTGTTTTACAAAGGGCACAGTTTGTGCAATTTTTTGCCTCTTTCTCAAGACTATCCAATTTTTCTTTAATCATAGAGTTATTTTATCACAGAAAAAAATTTATATAATAATTTTATGTTCACGGAATCATTTTTAATTGCCTCAATCATTTCATTTTTGAGCATTTTGTTGTTTTGATAGCAATCAAAATCAAAGAGTTCTTTTGCTTTGATATTCAATGAATTTAAGATATTATTAAGTGTTTCTGATGTCACAAAGCTTTTTCCGCATTCAATTTTGCTGAGGTTTTTTTGTGATATTCCTATTTTTTCCGCGAGTTCTTCTTGGGTTAAGCCTCTTTTTGTGCGAATTTCTTTAACTTTCTTCCCGAGCAAAACTTTAATGTCGTTATACATTTATTTTATCTCCTTTCTAATATCTTGCAAAAGGAAAAGAGATATATTAACAACATTAAAGATTGAATAATTGTTTGACATACAATCTCAAACATGGTACATGTAACATAAAAAATTGATTTTATCCGCTTTATACACCTAAAAGATTTATTTGGGAGATTGATATGTGTAAAATTTCCGTTGTTGTACCGGTTTATAATACAAAAGATTACCTGAAAAGATGCCTTGACAGCCTTGTTGGTCAAACAATAAATGATATTGAAATAATTTGCATAAATGACGGGTCAAATGACGGTTCTTTGGATGTTTTAAAAGAGTATGAAAAGTCGGATAAAAGAGTCAAAATCATCGATTTGAAAGAAAATAAAGGCGTTTCATATTCGAGAAATAAAGGTATCGATATGGCAAAAGGCCGATATATCGCCTTTTGTGACAGTGATGATTATGTTGAAGCGGATTTTTTTGAAAAATTATATAACAATGCGCTTGAAAAAAATGCCGACATATCGCTTGGCAACTTAATTGAAAAAAACGGAAAACAAGAAATTAAGCATCATATCATAGAAAAAATCAAAAAATATAATTCGAAATTATACTTCGCATGCGGATTTTTTTGTTCGATTTATAAAAAAGAGCTCATCTCGAACATAAAATTTGACGAAAACCTGTCTTACGCCGAAGACATATATTTCCTTCATCATGCGGTTATGAAGGCAAACAAGGTTGTAACATGTGATGACACTTATTATCATTACATAAGAAGGCAAGATAGCGCCGATTGCGAGCGATTGTCGTTTGAAAAAATCAAGCAGGCACTTTATGTAAGGGATATGATGATAAATAATCTCATAGAATCGAATTGTGCTGATAGAGTGGGGAAAAAATATATTTTTTCAAAGTTTGTAAATGAAGCAATATCGCAAGTTTTCAGAAACGATTCTGACGAAAACATAGACTATTGTATCGATATGGCAAGAAAATTCTATAAAAAAACCAAAGAATTGGTAGATTACGAAAAAGAAAGAAGCGAAATTCACCCGCTTTTTCTAAAATATCTTAAAGATGACGATGTTGACTCTCTGAAAGACTTTTTGGCCAAGAATAATTCCATGGCAAAAGTAAACTTTGCATACTTAAGAAAAAGCATGAAATAGCCCTTCGGCCGGTTTTATCCGATTTTAACCATTTTTATCCGATTTTAGCCGATTAATTTTAAGCTAGTCTTTCTTATATTCTATTTCAAAACCAAACAGCGACGAGACGGATTTATCGTCGTGGATTCTTGAAATCGCTTCGCCTAATAACGGCGCCACGCTCACTTGTTTGATTTTAGAAGGTATCGGCATATCCTTTAGAGGAATTGTGTTTGTGACAACGACTTCTCTAATGGGCGCTTGTTCAAGCCTTTCTAATGCGGGGCCTGAAAATACCGGATGTACCGCACAAACATAGACTTCTTTTGCGCCTTTATCCATAAGCATTCTCGATGCTTCGCAGATGGTTCCCGCGGTATCTATAATATCATCAAACATCACACAGACTTTATCTTTGACATCCCCTATGATATTACAAGCAACGGCGCTATTGTGTTTATCTCGTCTTTTGTCGATTATTGCAATGGGGGCACCTACTTGTTTTGCCAGCGCTCTTGTTCTTTTGACCCCTCCCATATCAGGAGAAACGCAAACAAGCTCGCTTCCTTTTGTATCAATGTTTTTAACGTAATTTACAATGACGGGTGTAGCATAGATATGGTCAACCAAAATATTAAAGAAACCTTGAATTTGTCCGGTGTGTAAATCCATCGTGAGGACTCTTGTTGCGCCCGCTTGGGTTAATAAATCGGCAACGAGCTTTGCCGTGATTGCTTCTCTGCCCGAGGCCTTTCTGTCCTGGCGAGCATAGCCGTAGTATGGAATTACGGCAGTGATTGATTTTGCGCTTGCTCTTTTAAATGCGTCAAGTAAAATAAGAAGCTCCATCAAATTTTGATTAACGGGCGAACAAACGGGCTGAACGATAAAAACATCGTCGCCACGGACTGAATCTTGAATTTGAACATATATTTCGCCGTCTGAGAAGTCTTTAATTGTGATAGGCTCTAAACTCGTTCCTAAATATTGCGCAATTTCTTGTGCAAGTGCGTTATTCGAGCGGCCCGAAAAAAGCTTGATGTCGTGTGTCGGCAAAATTTCTTCAATTTTTTTCATTTCATTTTCAAGTTCAAGATTCATCTGTTGT
Organism: Candidatus Gastranaerophilales bacterium; assembly: GCA_947624685.1. GTDB lineage: Bacteria > Cyanobacteriota > Vampirovibrionia > Gastranaerophilales > Gastranaerophilaceae > RUG14156. Next base: position 11,475 of record CANQLJ010000028.1, read on the forward strand.
CTCCTTATTTTTGTTGACCCAATTTTTTACTTCCCTTTGATGTGCACGCGCGATTGCGAGTGAATTTTCTTCGATATTTTTTGTGATACAGCTTGATGCTGCAACAAATGCATCATGTCCGATTTCCACAGGCGCCACTATGACGGAGTTTGAACCTATAGAAACGTTGTCTTGAAGGGTTGAGACCTTCTTTTCTTTTGTAATTGAGTTATAATTTGCAAAAATTGTGCCTGCGCCGATGTTGACATGGTTTCCGATATTAGCATCACCTATATAACTTAAATGACAAACATTGGAATTTTTTGCTATTTTTGCATTTTTTAGTTCGACAAAGTTGCCGATTTTGCACCCTTCACCAACCTCACAATTGCCTCTGATATGGGCTTGCGGGCCAACTTTACAATTCTTAAAGATTGTGTTTTTTCCTTCGATATAAGTGTAAGGAAAAATCGTGCAATCAGGTTCGATTGTTGTTTCCGGTGATATGAATGTTGAATTGGGGTCAACTATGGTAACGCCATTATTCATAAGTTCTTCTAAATAGCGTTTGTTCATAACGCTTGTAACGAAAGCCAAATCGCGCCTTGAATTGATGCCGTAAATTTCTTCACTGTTTTTTGCGACATAGCCTAAAACCTTATATTGATTGTCTCTTGCCCATTTGACAATGTCGGTTAAGTAATATTCGCCTTGAGCATTGTCGTTTTTAAGGTCATTAAAAGCTTTTCGAATTTTTGCCCAATCAAGACAATAGACGCCTGTATTGACTTCGTTAATTTCCTGTTGGTCAGTTGTTGCGTCTTTTTGCTCGATGATTCTTATAATTTCATCTTTATGATTTCTGATGATTCTTCCGTAACCGTAAGGGTTTTCAAGCTTCGTTGTCATGACGGTTAAGTCGCTATAATTTTCTTTATGGTATTTTATAAGCTCATTTAAGGTTTGAGAGCTGATTAAAGGTGTGTCGCCGCAAGTTATAACGACCATTCCTTGAAATTTATCAATGATGGGGACTGCTTGTGCCGCAGCGTGACCGGAGCCAAGTTGCTGCGCTTGGTGGGCGGTTTTTGCGTATTTATAATTATTGTTTAAATATTCTTCAACGTCATGCGCCCCATGCCCAATTACCACGATGCTTTCAGATTCATAGGGTAATTGTTCAATGCTATCTAAAACCCAAGCCAAAAGCGGTTTTGCAAAAATTTCATGCAGAACTTTAGGCTTTTGAGACTTCATTCTCTTGCCTTTTCCTGCAGCCAGAACAATAAATTTAATTTCTTCTTCTTGCGCCATATTTATGCCTTTTTTAAAAAATTTAAAGTAGTATATGGGTTAAATCAAATTTTTCCCACAAGATTTTCCCATGAAATTTTCCCACAAAATAAAACTTTATAAAACCTTTTTTAACAAAATTTTACCCTTGCATTTTAATTTTTTTTGGCAAGGGTAAAAATTTTTAATGATTTTTGCTTTTGCAATTTTTTTTGGTTTATATTTCGTTATTTAAGACTCTATTTATGTCTTCTTGTTCTCTTGCGCGTCTGCCGTTGATTGCTCTTACCGTCTTTTCTTTTTTCATCGTTTCAACAACACCGTCTGCGGCTTTATTTAGGCCATTTTCAACAGCGGCTTGGGGATTAAGGACGCCTGTGTAAACGTAATACCCTAATACCAAAACTATAATAAAAGCAATAAGTTTTCCCATCTTTTTCTCCTTATACTTTTTATCTTACCTTCTTTATTTTACCTTATATCTTACCTAAAATTTCCAATTCATAATCAGGATTAATTTCTTCATAACATAATACGGCGACATCCAAAAACAGCCTCGAAGCCAGTATAAAGACAATCTGTCTGAACTTTTGAGGCGCGATAATAACCGCATTTGATTCTAAAATGTCTTTTTGATTTTCTTTCAAATTTTTCTTAAATTTCGAAAATTTCGATAATTCAAGCTTGACGCATCCTTCTTCGAAGTCGCTTTGGCGCTCTAACAGCGCAATCATCTCGTCGCTTAATTCAAAAGCGGGGATTTTATTATTTTTGTCGGCATATTTTTGAGATATTTGCCTCGACAGGCTCATTCGAAGCTTATCTAAAATGTCGATTTTTGATGTTTCATAAGAAAAGTCATTTAATTTTTCGAAAATGAAAACAATATCTTTGATGCTGACTTTTTCTCTCAAAAGCTGTACCAAGATATATTTAAGCTCCGATATGCTTACAAAATCGCCCAATATGGAATCAATGAGAAATTCATTATTATCGCCCACAAATTCGACATAGCGGTTTAAATCTTTATAATCAAAAATTTCTTCGATATGAGAAATTATGCAATAAGCAAGATAACTTACGATATACTCAGATGGCTCCAACCCTTTGAGCCAATAGTCCTTGCAATATTCATCCTTTATCCAGACAATTTTTCTTTTAATGAGCGGGTCTTTGACTCTTTTAGAGTTTTTTGGAATTTTATCGATGTTTAATTCATCCTCAAAAAACGCATAGTGATTGGGATATGCCTTTGATTCCATGACTTTTGTGCCGTGGATATTAATTGTGAAAGCACATTCGTCCAATGAATTATCTTCGATAAATTTAACTTTCGGGATAATATAACCGAGCTCTTGAGTAATGTCTTGGCGGGTTTTGACGATTTGGGCCAAAAGATTATCAGCGTTTGCTATGTCGCAAAGGCAATAGTTTCCGCTCTCAAGACTTATCGAAAGCTTTTCTTCGCCTAAAAACTTTGACATTTTAGATGGAGATGATATTTCTTTTAAATCTCTTTTTAAATCGTTTAAATCGTCAATATCGCGCTTGATTTCCTGGTTTAAAAGTTCTCTTTCTTCGTCTTTTGAATTTTCCAAAAATTGTTTTACGCGCTCGATTTTTTCTTTCTTTTCGCGGATTTTTCTCTGCAATCCGACACAAAGTTCATAGGGTTCTTCTTTAGAATAGAGCATTCTTTCGACCGAGCTTCGAAAGTTGATTATGTCATCTTGCATATCGTCATTTGAAATTTGTATTTCTTTTACAAAAATACAATTGTAAACAATTTTATTGTTTTGTTCCGCTTCATAAATTGAATATAATTCCCAGCCCGAATTAGACATCGCATTAAGCGTGTTTTCAAGCAACAGCGTGTCATCTGTAGGGATTGATTTAATTGAAAATTCTTGTCTAAATTCTTTGCTCATAAAATTATTCTAGCATATTTTTTTATAAATAATTAAAAATTATGATAAAATTGTTTTGAAATAATATAAATGGTGGTTTTTTAATAATGACAAAAATAAAGAATTTCTTCAGTTTCAAATTTGATAAAGAAAACATAATCGCCCTATTGGCGCTTGTTTTCAGCATCATTTATATAAAAATTTTTTCACTTCATCAAATATATGAAAACAGTTTTTTAGAAAACACGCAATTAATCGTGCTTTTTTTGGCATTTTGTTTTTGTTTTAAAGTAAAAAAATATAAAGTATTATTTAATGTCATCAAAATGGTTTTGATTTTGATGTTTTTAAGAGAAACAAGCTATGGAAGGGTGTTTTTTGCGCACATTGAAGGCGGGGGGCCCGAAGACTTCTACCAATTATCACATTATAAATACGGTTTTTTGGTAAATATTATAGTAGGGCTATATGTCGCTTCAATTGCGCTATATGGGGTTGTAAAAAAAGTTTGGCTTGATATAAAATCAATTATTCTTTCTTTTAAAATGCCTTTTTGGATGATGTTAGAGGCTTTTGCGTTTATTTTCATACAAATTTTATCGGAAGAATTTTTAGATAATACGTTAATTGAAGAAACGATGGAATTAATGTTATATTCCTTAATTTTAGGGATTATTATTTATTATAAAAAAGAAATTAAAAAGAAAATTAACCAAAAATAAATACGTAAAAAGTGCTATGAAAAAGATTTTAGTGTCTGTTTTTTCATGCCCATAGCTATTTTGAATATTACCCATGGGAGTAATTGTTTTTTTGGGGCATGTGTCTGATTATATAATTAATCTTTTTCATACTTCCAGCTATTCTTAATTCCAGACAGTTGGGGCGAAAGCCCCTTTTTTTATTATATATTTTTTTATTATATAATAACTATATAGAGGAAATGGTTATATGGCAACAAAAGCATTAGAAAAAATAAAAAGTCCGATAAAGCACATTCCTCCGCACAGTTTGGAAGCGGAAAGTGCTGTTTTAGGCTCGATTTTAATTAACGCTCAATCGATGAATAAAGTGGTTGAAATACTTGAGCCCGAGCATTTTTATTCACTGCAAAATCAGCTCATCTATGAAGCGATATGTAATTTATATAACCAAAATAAGCCCTATGACGGCTTATCTTTGGCGGAATATTTTAAATCGAGAAATAAACTCGATGACATTGGAGGTATTGAATATCTGGGCGAATTGGGGTTAGATACGGTTTTATCCTCAAACGTTGAATATTACGCTCAAATCATCAAAGAAAACGCCCTTAAAAGAAGGCTCATTAACGCAGGGACGATGATTATAGAAGAAGTATTTAAAAACCCCGATGCCGCAACGTCTTTAGAAATTGCAGAAAAGACGATTTTTGAAGTGGCACAGCAAAAAACAAACCAAGACGTTCAATTAATAACAAATCTTTTGATGGAAACGGTTGAACAGCTTGAATTTCGCTATAACAATAAAGGCTCATATACGGGTGTTCCGAGCGGATACTATGACCTTGATACGATGCTTGCTGGATTCCAAAAGTCTGATTTAATCATCCTTGCGGCTCGTCCTTCAATGGGAAAAACGGCTTTTGCGCTGAATATCGCCCAAAATATTTCGATTGTCCAAAAAGTTCCCGTGATGATATTTTCTCTTGAAATGTCGGCTGCTCAATTGACCCAAAGGATTCTGTGCTCCGAAGCGGAAATTGACGCCCAAAGAGCAAGAACAGGCGAATTGAACGCTTCGGAATGGGATAAAATCGCGGAAGTAATGAACAAGCTCCACAAAGCTCCGATATTAATCGACGATTCTTCAGGCGTCACATTATCCGACATCAGAGCAAAAGCAAGAAGAATCAAAACAAAATACCCCGATTTAGGGCTTATAATAATTGACTATTTACAATTAATCGAAGATAAGTCAACACAAGACAGAAATCAGGCAATATCAAGTATCTCAAGAGGATTAAAGTCGCTTGCAAGAGAACTTAATGTTCCGATTATTTCATTATCTCAATTGTCCCGTAAAGTTGAAGACAGAACCGACAAGCGCCCCATGCTTTCAGACTTGAGAGAATCCGGCGCAATCGAACAAGACGCCGATGTCGTAATGTTTGTGCACAGGGAAGAATATTATGACAGAGAAAACCCGGAATTAAAAAACAAAGCTCAAATAATCATTGCAAAACAACGTAACGGCCCCACGGGAAGCGTGGATTTGCTGTTCTTTGGCTCTACGACCAAATTTAAAAATAAATTAAAACCCGTTGTGGAAATGTAAAGCTTTTTACAAATAAAATATTTTGTAGTATCTTAGTTATAAAGATAATTTGGAGTAGTGTCAAATCAATGGCTGATGTAAATACGGTTGTTGTAGTAAGCGATAGACAAGAGTTGATTAATCAGGTTTCTCAAAAGCTCGTGTTGTTGAGAAATCTCGATAAAATTCGCTCATGCTCAATTGAAGAAGCATACAGCGCTTTTGAAGGATTCAATCCAAATGTCTTGATTTTGCACTGCGACAACAACAACCCAAGGTCATTAGCGCTTCTTAAAAAAATCAAAAAAGACGAAAAATATAAAACCCTTCCGATTCTTTTTATCAACGAAAACTGCTCTCGAGAAACGATAATCGAAGCTTTTGACAACGGCATCAGCGACATTTTGTTTATGCCCATAATCGACTATGAGCTTTTGATTCGCGTCATTTGGTGTTTGGGTCGAAATGAGCTTAATTTAAGCATCGAATCAAGGACGAGTTTTTTGGTTAATCTCGGGATTTTACAAGAGGATACGGGTGTTTATAACCAAAAATATTGCGATGATTTTTTGAAAAACGAGATAGCTCAATCAAGAAAATACTCTCAAAGAGCATGCATCCTTTTGATTGCGCAGGATAAAAAATATCCCAATTATAAAAATCCCAAAGAATTCATTGAAATCATCAAAAAATCGATTCGTTTGAACGATTCTATAATCATTAAGGACTTGGATAAATATTATATTTACCTTCAAAAAACAAAGCTTAACGGCGCTTATAGCGTGTTTGAGCGCATAAATAATAATCTTGGAATCGAATGCGGAGCAAATGCCGGTGTGGTCGAAGTTTTAGACCAGGAATTTGAAGATATTAAACAAGCGCTCACGGAAGCCCTTGAAAAAGCTTGTGAAAACACTAATTCATTGATTGTCGCATCCGATTTTTATACTCCCAAAAAACCTTTCATCCAAAACCAAAAATTTGACGAGACTAATTCATCCTCGTTTTTAAAAGAAAAAGATACTCCCTCAAGACTAAAAAGGCCGCAAAATACGGCAAATGCGCCTTGTGCTTTTGATAAAAACAGCATAAAACTTTTCAATCAAGCTTATACAAGAAAATTAAAAGTAGTGATTGAGCCGGTGTTTAAAAAATACGAAGGTATCTTAAGAATTAAAAGGCAGGATTTTGCAATTAACACTTATGCGGGCATGAAATCACTCTTTAGCGTTTCATCAGGCGACGTTTGCGCAACGATGGCAATTGAATATGACGGAATTGAAAGTGCGCTTGTGAGATTAACGATTACGGATAATGATCAAAAAAGGCTTTTTGAAACGGAAACGATTGATTTTACAATCCTTGATTATCGCCGATTGTCTTTGATGTTGAATGAATTAATCGATAAATTTATTATTATTTTGAAAAAGAAATCTTAAAAAAGTACTTTTAGGCTTGATTTTTAAGGGGATGGGTTTTTTAAACAGAAAATATTAAAAATTCATCTAAATATAATATTGTTTTAATTTTTGAAACAGTGGATAATGGGTCATAGGAATTAGTATCTATGAGAAATATCAGAAATTTAAAACGAGCTTTTACATTAAGCGAAACGTTAATTGCCCTTTTGGTCATTGCTTTTATAAGCGTTTTGACGCTGTCTATGGCAGTTAATTCCGGCGCTACGGAAGAAAAAAGAATTACCGCGACAAGCCAAAAGGTATATCACGATATAGACACAATTTATACAAGCCTTTTATCGTCTGCGACAAAGAGTTTTAATATCACAAGATTGAAAGCAAGAAACGGCCACGACATCAATTCCAGCCCAAGCGAACTTTTAAAAGACTATTTGATGGAGGATTTAGAAGGCGTTGAATCCGATTGCAGCTATTTTTCTGATAGTTCAATTGATGAAAAATTGAAAACCGGAATAACTTGTTTCACGGCGCGCACAAATATGTATTTTGGCGTCAAATTAGACCCAAGCACATGTGATAATATCGACGGCGAAAACACTTTGCAAATCAAAGAATATTACACAAAAGATAATTCAGACTTAAAAATAGTCGACGGTTCTTGCGGTTTTATAATCTATAGCGTCAATTCAAAGAAATTCAAAGGCATCTATTCCAAAGACGTCTTCACGATTGCATTGGGAAAAAGAGGATTGAAATAATCTGTTTTAATATGTCCGATTACAATGTTTTGAAAACAAAATTTATTAATTTCTATCAAAATGACGCAAAAAATTTATTGAAAATTCACAACAAAAAGCGAAAAAAGCTTTTGTTTTACTTATCTAATTTTGTTTTGTCCTTTTTTTGCTTCTTTGTGGCTTTTTTGTGCCAAAATCTTAAATTTCAAATTTTAGGGAATATTTTTTCAATAATTGCCGTCATCAGTATGTTGAGCTTGGCGGTTTTTTGCATATTTACAAGAGAAAAAATCGGCTATAACGTATCAAACAAAGACGTAAATCCCGCGCTCGAATCAGAAACCGACGGAAGCCTCAAGATTCAATTAATGGATAAATTTCTTGAAATATTTGGGGATTTTAAATTTTCAAAATATAACTATTCAAAATCTGCTAAAAAAAGGTTTAAAAAATTTTTCGACAATCCCATTTTTCCAAAGATTCTGTTTTATGAGACGGATGATTCCATAAAAGGCTCTTATCAAGATACAAAAATCCAAATAAACGAAATCAATATTTCATTTTTTCTCCGTCAATTTATGGTGCTTTATGTTTTTGAACTTATGATGGCGGGTGTTTGTCTTTGCGCTGATGCTCCCGTGGGAGTTTTTGTTTTTCTTTTGCCTCTTATTGTTCAAAGCTTATTCTATATTGTTTTTGATGTCATTTTGGCTTCGAATTTTAAAGGAATCGTTATCGAATTTGATTTTTTAAAAAAATTCAAAGGAGAGACGATTTTGTTTGAAAACAAGCTTACTAACAGAGCTTTGAAGATTTTTCACGACTATAAAAAATATGAAGAAATTAAACTTGAAGATGTGCAATTTGAAAAGAAATATAAAATATTTTCAACCTCTCAAATAGAATCAAGGTACATTTTAACCCCTTCGTTTATGGAAAAACTCAAAAATATCAAACTTGCTTTCAGGGCAAAATATATAAGAGCATATTTTAACAAAAATAAACTCGTCCTTTTATGCCATTCAAAAAAAGACCTCTTTCAAATGGGTAATATTTTTAAAAATAGCGATGAAAAGATGTTTTTAGAGCTTTTTGAACAAATAAAAAGCGTTTTGGATATGGCTTTAGAAATTAAAGAAGGCTGAGTTTTTGATATATCTGACTCGGGCGGACTTATTTAAACCTAAAACAAGGCGGGCTTATTTAGGCCCAAGGCAAAGAAATAATCAGTTATGGCGCACTTTTACACATAATAAAATCCCTTCTTAAATCTTAAGAAGGGCTTGAAAAATCTTTTTGCTTGATTTCCCTGTGTAAATTGGTTAGTAGTGTGTTAGAAAGTAGTTGTATAGTGTGTTTTGTGTGTGTGGGTAAATTTTTAAAGGGGTATTAGATTATGTCTTACATATATATAAAGTATATTTTGATTAAATAATTGCTTGATATATTTATTTATTTACATTTTGTTACAAAAAGCGTGAGCCGGTGTTCCCAAGTGGCATTGCGTTGAGCAGTGACACTGGAACATTACGATGGCGACGTACCCCAAGGGCATTTCCAATCCGTAAGGCTCATTCTTCGCCAACGGATTGTGGGCATAGGACAATTGAGGCTGGCGAGTACACGCGAAGCGTACGAGCCAAAGCCGAAATGCCCACAGGAGCAAGGCGCAAGCCAGGGTGAAGCCGTTAAGAAAAAGGCAGTGTCGTTCAGACCTGCCTTTTTTAGGCGGAACTATTGATAGGCGACGTAGGATAATCGAGCAATGCGAAGCGACTTAGCGGAGCACTTGCGAGATACCCACAGGAGCCACACCAAGTAAAGAACTTGCTTAGAATTTTTTTTATCCCTTTATCGTGTCATTCCGAACTTGTTTCGGAATCTGACCAATGTAAGAATAAAACATGTAATTCCAAACTCCTCAGATGCTGAAACAAGTTCAGCATGACACGATACAGAGATGCAAGCTACTATACCTCGTCATTACGGGCTCCGACCCGCAATCTGTTGAGATAGATATATCCAAAGTGAAGAGATTCTGAGTCAAGCTCAGAATGACAGTTTGCTTTTTTAAAAATACTACCATTGGTCAGACCCTGAAACGCTTCATACGGACAAAAAATAACGCTTGCGCTATTTTCTAGTCAGCTCAGAATGACGAGTTCGAGACTGGTAATTTCTTCCTGTGCACTTAGTGAGAGACGGCCTGGAGCGCTCTATGTTAAGAATATCAAAACTAATATTTAGCGAAGGGATGTGCGAGAAGGTCGGCTCGAACTTAGTGCACGTAACGGCGCCCGCATCCACCCAAGCCGGGAC
>CANQLJ010000029.1 GCA_947624685.1 Candidatus Gastranaerophilales bacterium
CCGATACCGTTAAGTGAACCGCGAATACTTTCTGTTTCTTCTTTGTATTCTTTCGGAGTTAAAAACTTGGTATAAACATCTCCCAAAGAATCAACCATTGTAGATATTGCAACATAGGCATCATTTTCATCCTGTATAACGGAATCGTATTTATGTCTCCAACGCTGCCAGTTTTGTTGATTTTGAGTAGAATCAACATATTTTGCCGAAATTAATCTCCACGCTCTATCGTATAATCCTTGAGGAGTAATCGCAAGGGCGGGATTTTGAACATTGGTTACGCAAAATAATATCAAAACTGCTATAAATATTGAAAATCTTTTTAGTATTTGTTTCAAAGTCATGATTTTTTCCTTTTTTACAAATTATATTATAACAAAACTATTTTTGTTTTCTACATATAAAATAACTAGATAGTATAATTATTGAGTATTATAAAATATATTTATACATTTTATATTTGGAAATTCGCTTTTTGGCTTTTTTAATTGACATTGAAGGCTAAAAATTTTAAAATATCATTGGATAGAATAATGGTTAAAATTGCAAAGGATATCAACAAAATTACCTATCAACAAATTCTTTCATTTGTTGAAGATTCTTTTTTAAATAATATTTTAAGGGATATTCCTTTTAGAAATCAAAAGCTTCAAGAGCTCCAGAAACTTTCTGTTGCAAATAAGTTTTTTGATTTGGTTTCAATAATAATGTCTTATCTTGCAATTAATAACTACAGGCAGGGAGCAAGATATTACCAAACTTTGAACCTTTTAAACGATGCGAAATATCTTGCAAATTCTTCTTCAAGTCCGCTGGCTCAAAAAATCAATCTTTTTTGCTCCGGTCTGGTTGAATATTTTGAAAAAAATATAGAAATTGCGCTTAATTTAATTAATGCCGGTTTATATATAAAAATCAAAGAAGAATCTAAATTGGATGAGGCAATTTTTATTTTTAAACAAAAAATAGAAAATGAAAATTCCAAAAAAGCGATAAATTCTCTTCCTCCTTCTTTCATACCGAGCGAAATTAAAGATAATGCACTTTTGGCGCTTTTGCAGGTCGGAAGAACCATTGCAATTGAAACAAATATCGATAATTTACTAACAATTATAGCAGGGCAAATCCAACAAGCACTGGGCGCAGATAGATGCACCGTGTTTCTTTTGGATAACAATACTAAAGAGCTTTGGAGCAAAGTCGCCTTGGGTTTGGAACAAAAAGAAATTCGTTTTCCGGCTTCCAAAGGACTTGCAGGACACGTTGCGCTCACGGGCGAAACAATTAATATTAAAAATGCCTATGAAAGCGAATATTTCAATAAAGAAATCGATTTAGAAACGGGATATAAAACAAGAAATATCCTTTGTATGCCCATTCGCAATTTGTCTCATCAGATAGTGGGCGTTTTTCAGGTATTAAATAAATTTGAAGGAGATTTTACCCAAAAAGACGAAGACCTTTTAATCGCAATAGGTTCAAGTGCAGGAATTGCAATAGAAAATGCCACTTTATTTGATAAACAAAAAAAACTGCTTGAAGAACAAAAACAACTCTTTGCAAGTTTTATAAATACTCTTTCAGCTTCAATCGATGCGCGCGATAAAATAACCTCCGGTCATTCAAAAAGAGTCATGCTTTATGCCAGCTTAATATGCGATAAATGCAGGTTAGACGATAAAGAAAAAGAGATAATTAAAAATGCGGCGCTTCTGCACGATATCGGAAAAATCGGAATAAAAGATTCCATTTTGCAAAAAGAAGGCAAATTGACTCCCGAAGAATACGAACACATTAAACAACACGTAAGATTTACTCACAACATTTTAAAAGAAGTCCAATTTTCAAGCAATTTTAAACAGGTTACTTCAATTGCCTCCTCCCACCACGAAAAATATGACGGAACAGGCTATTTCAAAGGTTTAAAAGGAGAGGAAATTCCCTTCGGAGGAAGAATATTATCCGTCTGCGACGTGTTTGACGCAATAACGTCCAAAAGGCACTATCGTGACAAAATGGATATAAAAAATGCTCTTGATATTATTATCGAAGGAAAAAATAAGCACTTTGACGAAAACATTACTAATGCTTTTTTATCAATTTCAACTTATGATATTTTAAAGGTAATTTTACACGGTTCGAAGGAAAAAATGGATTCCTCGCAAGAAAATTTGCTTAAGGAGTTTAATTTAAGTGAATTATATGCTATTGTAAATAAAGAGGAAAAAAACATCACCAAAAAAGAACACAAATTAGTTCAAACATTCAACAAATTCTATCGTTATAATTCTTAAAAGAGGATTAAAAGTGCCAAAAAGAGAAAAAATTCTAACTTTGCTTTTTTTATCTTTTATTTTCTTTGCAAAAGATAATGTTTTTGCACTTGAAGATTCGCTTTTGACGCCTTCTTTTAATTCCAAGGTTCAAGAAAAACAAATTAAAAACCAATATTTTAATCTTGCAAATATTGTGGAAGGACTTTTAAATAACGAACAAAAAGTTATCGAAGATAATATCGGGGATAGAAAATCTCAAACAAGAAAAGAATTTCTTCAAATTACTTCCAAATTTAATCAGGGAAACGCTTCGGTCGCTTACGATGAATATGAAAAATTAATCGATAAAATTGAAGAAGACAGCCAGCTTCTTGCAATATCAAAAGTTTTTTACGAAATAGGATATTTTTCTTTGGCTTCAAAAGCATTAAATAAAATTGTTTATAAAAACCAATATTTTGACAATATTACTTCCCTTGAAAAAAGCTATCTTCCGAAATCTGCTCTAAGTAAAGAAGAAGAGATTTATTTTGCAAAATTATATTCAAGCGTTTATTTTGATAATTGCGCGGATGAAACAATAAATGAACTTTTGAGCGAAAAAAATAAATATCAAAAAAATGATTTTTATAACTTTATGCTAGCAAGAGCCTATTTTGAATCAAAAAAATATCAAGATGCGCTAAATGCGGTAAACAAGGCGATTTCCATTGCACCAGAGTGTCTTCAATATCAATTTTATAAAATAGATATTTTAACCGCTCAAAAAAAATATCAAGATGCGCTAAAATTAGTTGAAAAATTTGAAAAAAATCCGCAAAATATCAATTTTGCGCAAAATATAGAAATTAAAAAAGAAAATATAACTTCTCTTAACACCAAAAACGATAAACTTAAAAAATACCACACCGTTAAAAAAGAATTTTTGGAAGGTAATTTTGAAAAAGCAAAAAAAGACTGCCAGAATATCTTGAATTTTGATAAAGATAATCCTCAAATTATTACGTTATATGCCAAAAGCGAACTTGCGCTTTCAAACGTTGAGAGAGCAAACAGCTATTTTGTAAATTCTTATAAACTTGATAAAAATAACACGGATACAATAATCGGTATCGGAGATATTAAATTTCTGCACAAAGACTACAAAAACGCAGTTAAAATGTATAAAAAGGCATATAAAAAAGATAAAAATAACTATGAAATAATAATTAAACTCGCTTCGGCTCAAAGAGAATATGCAAAAAACCCAAAAGAACTTAAAAAACTTGAGCAAAAACTCGATTCAATGCCAAAAAACAAATATTTCAACTATTATTTAAGCGCAATTTCGATTGCTCAAAAAAATGACGTTTTAAAAGAAGAATTTTTAAAAAGCTCATTAATGATAAATCCGATGCACGAAAATTCACTCGGGGCTTTAGTTGAACTTTATTTGAAAAATAACAATTTACAACTTGCAAAAGGATTAATTACAAACGCTTCTTTAACACTGGAAAAAAACTATTACTATTACTATCTTTGCGGTCTTTATAATCAGGCAATAAATAAAAAACAAGAAGCTGTTCGTTTTTATAAAACATCTATAATTAATTAAGAAGTTTGGCACGTTTAAAAATATCTTAAATTAAATATATAGTGTGGTTTTTAGCCCATTCTAAAAGTTTGGCAAAAGTTTTCATTTTTCCATTTTTTTGCACAAAACTTCTTTTAACTTTTACTATTTATACCAAGAAAATACATATTTACACAATTTAAAATAAAATATAGAATAATTTTAGAGTTAAAATTGTCCGCATTGTTATTTTATTAAAAATAAGCAGTTTTAAAACTTTAAATGTTTTTTGAAATGTTTTAAAAATGAATTTACTATATAAAAATATAGATGCCTAAAAAATTGATTGCATAAGAATTTTCGGTTTTAAAACTGTTTTAAAATTATTTTAAAATTTTTTTAACATAGTTTTAAAAGTATTTTTTTTATTTTAATTTTTACAAAATATTCATTATTGTTTGAGGAACTATGAGGACAGTTTGCGGACATAAAAATAATTAAAAAAGTATATACTAAATATATCATATTTTTAAAATAAAAGGGCAAAGATTTTTGCCCCAGATAAGAGTATACAACAAAATGCAAAATTTATTTTAGCTCAAGATTCATTGACATTTGACCTGGTGATGGAGTCTTAATCTTTGCGTCTCTCAAGACTTCTCTAATATAGACTTCCGATACATTAAAATTCCTTGCCAATTTTCTAATTGAAGCTGTAGTATTATCATATTCTTTTAATATTGCCTTTTTGACTATAGATTTAAAACCTTGAGCCGGTACTAATATATAATTACTAGGAAAGTTTAAAAGTAATGATACTGCCACATCTACACCACACAATTCAAATATCTCTCTGAAAGTTTCTGTCGGCATATCTTCTATAGTTAACTTTGAGCTGTCTATTTCTAAACCTTTGTATTCAAAAATCATGTTTTTCCCTTTACTCATTTTCTTCTGAGGCAACAATTTCAATAATGTTTGGCTCTATATTAAGGTTGTCTTTTGTAATTATTCTTGCGCCAATTTTTGCTAATATAGAAGAATCAAGTTTTTTTATTTCATCTTTTATAAGCTCTTCTTTAATCTTTAAGCAAAAATTCAAGTCTAAAGCTTTCAAAGCTTTTATTGCTGTTGCAACGCTGTCTATTTTTAGGGTTTCGCTTATTCTGTATGCAATATTGCCAAAATTTAGTTTTCTTGAGCGTTTGTTGATAAAATCTTGTTTATTCTGTTCGCAAAAACGTGTAATCTCTTTCTTTATTACATTGGTTTTATTGTTAATTTCTTCTATTTTTTGCCGATATTTATCAGTTATTTCGTTAATTTTTAGCGTAAGTTCGCCTTCCAGTTTACTTTTTGAAATTGAAAGTTTGCCCAATTCCTTCAAATTAGTATCTATTTCTTCCCAAGTTTGGAATATGCTTTCTTTTTTCTTTACCATCTTTATCCCTCTTTTCTATATATATTCTTAGCTTTTACATATTTATCTTTTGCATCCGCAACCATAAAAGAATAATTGACAATATCGTCTGAAGATTTTTTCAGAATTGCCTCTTTTAGCTTTTTTATGGAATTTTGCAAATTGATTTTACTTTCAATAAATCTTGAATAAATAAAAATTCTATACAGCAGTTCCTGTGATGTTTGACATTTGTCTTTGATATCAATTGTTTGCATTGACTCTCTCCTTTACTAAAGGCATATTTTCAATTGCTTTTTTAAGTTTAGATATATCTCTCCAAGTACAAAAATTAATATGCTCAACTCCACAAATTCGTTTTACGAAAAAGTTTAATGCTCTCTCTCTTTCTTCTTTTGTGTTTTTGTTGCTGACTTTATCCCACATTGCACTAATCATACGTAGTTGTCTTGGTGTTGCGTATCCCCATCTTCCGGATAGATTTTCAAATTTCAGATAATTGTTTTTTGGGACGTATATTTTTAGCGCAATAGCTTTATTTCTTAAATATTCAATTACTTTGCTAGCATTTTCATAAGTTAATTCTTTTGAAGTGCTTGAATGGTAGACTTTGATTAATTCACGATAATCGCTTTCTGGCATTTTTAATATTTTTCTAAAATAACCAATAAGCTGTCTTTGTTTTGGAGTGCTCATCATATTAATAACTTCTCCTTTGCTGTATCAATAACATCAATATTTAATGTTGTAATATCGTTAGATTTCATAATATCAACACACAAATCAAGCATATTTTGTATTGCTCTCGCATTATAATTGCAATTTGTAGCAACTTTATTGATTAAACTTTTTTCACAATTAGGAAAATATTGTAAAACTAGCCGTTCTACATCAGCTATATTCAATTTATCCAGTTGTTCAATATAACCTATTCTGCTTGATATATAAGGAAAACCGTATCTTACCTTTAACAATAAAGCGCTTAATTCTTCTGTACCAACAAACAGCAAACCACAGTTATTTTTTGTTCTATCGTGAATTTTGCGAAGCACTTTGAATATTTCTATTTTTAAGTTTTCGGCTTCATCAACAATGATAATATGTTTGTTTTTTTCGAGCTTTTTTATTACATTTGAAGAAAAGTCGTCTAAGGTTATAGAAGAATAATAATTAAGCTTAAGCTGGTCAGCAATTTGTTGCAAAACAGCACGTGCGGAGGTTTTTTCAAAAGGGTCAACATATATTACACCGGAATTTTCTTTTTGATATTCTAAAATTGCAGTTGTTTTACCAATGCCCGGAGAACCATAACAAACACCCATTTTACCTCTTAATTGGCACATATTTGCAACATTATAAATTCTTTTTAAAATGCTTGTTTCTATTGTCTTCAAACTTTTATATTCAATGTTTTCTTGTTTTTGAAATACTTTTAAATAGTTCTTTAATTTATTTTCTAAGTTTTCTACATTTCCAGTATATTTCTCTTGTAAATACAAGCTGACAGTGGATACAGACATATTAATCCCCCTTGCAACAGTAGAAATATCCACTTTTTTGCTTTCAATTAATGCAGAAAGATTTTTAAAAACCTCATTTTTCAAGTTAATTTCTTTGTTAGTTGTCATAAATTTCTCCTATATTTTTAACTCACACTTTGCTCTATAAGGTGATATATTTTCATAATTAGTAATTTCAAGTTTTTTCTTTTTTCTTTTTGGTTCTATATCAACAGCCTTTTGTTCTTCGCACCAAGTTATTCCGCCAAAAGGTTCATCTAACGAAATTAAGGACATTGTTTTGTGTTTAGTTTTTTTAATTAGCTCTTTATACTGCTTTTGTTGCATTCTGTATTGATATAGGTCTTGGACAGTACCGTCTTTTGCGAAGGCTTTGACTAATGTAGGATTTTTTGCCTCGCAAATAAACTCATTTTTCATTGAATAAACTTTTACTTTGGAAATATCAAAAAGACTATACTTAATCATAAATTTATCTTTTAAGCCATATAGAGCTGTAGACTCATATTCCAATCCAAATAGTTTTATAGCGCCCCTGCTTACACTTCGTATACAAGAAGACATCATTAATTCGTCAAGCATATCAATATTTACGCCAGTACCAACACCGCTTGCAAATACTTCAGCAATTGTATGTTTTTTGTCGTGCGGACAAGGTCTAACTCTGTGATACCTGTTTAACCAAGTTTCAATTATAATTTTTGCTTGTTGAATAGTCGGAATTTTGTCATCTTTGTGAAGTTTTTTGTGAAACTTCTCGTTCCTATTTAAATGAGCTGGTTTATTTGATATGCTATTTCCTATATAAGAAGATACTATAGGTGGACATGAGCGTACAAAATCAGCAAAAAATCTTTCTACTACTTTGCTTCTGCCATTATAAGGTTGTGCTATGACCTGTTCGATTCCCAAATTGCTGTATATTCCTTGAAAACCACAGTGATTTAAATCGTCACAACCTTTAAAATAATTTCCTCTAAATGCCCTGCCATTATCCATATATACCTTTTTTGGAATTTTGCCAAGTCGAATTATCGCATTTCTTAATGCGGAAGATATATTTTGTGTGTTTTCGGTTAACATTATTTCATATCCGGCAACATCAAAACTAAACCAATCGAAAAATACAACCCAAATTGCACGACAAGGCCTACCGTTAAATGGGTTAATCACCATAAAATCAAGCTTGTTACCATCTGCAACTAATACGTCCCCAACCGAAATATCAGATATATCACGTCTATTGTATGGTGCTACCTTGTCTTTTAATGCTTTTTCACCTTCTCTTGCCAAGATTGCAAAATCATTATGATTACGGTTAATAAAATTCACAAATCGTCTATAAGTTGCAATGGACTTTATTTTGCAACCTGTTTTTTCAAGTTTTAATTTAACAAGTTGATATGCTACTGATAAATTTAATTTTGCATCGTTATAGTATATTTTTATAAATTCTTGTTTTTCTTCGTCTGAAAGAGTTGTTGATAAAACGGATTCTGAACTATACTTATATTCATTAACAAGTGATAAATAATTATTATTGCTTGAATTTAAAGTATTGTTCCATCTATAAAGAGAACGAATAGAAATTTTATCTATAATTAATTTTAAAGTATCAGATATAATGCCTTTGTTATAGGATATTACAAAAGTTTTGTCAGCTTCTTTCTTGTCTTGAAAATTTTTCCTGTATTTATTCCATTCGGATACAATATCTAGTTTCGCCAAAGCAATTTTCTTAGCTTTGTCTGGTAAAAAAAGGCTACTCTTTGCAGTTGTCATAGTGTTATTATTTTGAGTAGCCGTGCAATTACTGAATAAATAATTGGAAGTTTCTAAGTAAAAGGAAGAATTGGGTTGCCCCATCTCTTCCAAATCTTCATTGGGATAGTAATTAGAGATATTAAAAATAATCTTCGATTGTAACTCTTTTTCAAGCGAAGAAAAGAGTATTTCGTATTTTTTACCGCATTTTCCACCAACAGAATTTATTTCCCGTACCTGATATTTGCCAGAAGTAATTCTATGACGTAAAGTTCTTGCGTTTATCTTAGCTGTTTCGGAAATAGTTTTTATATCTAAATATTCAAATTTTAACTTATTTATGTCCATTTCCACCGCAAATCAATTCAAAGGATAAAAAATAAAGTCCTAAAAATACAGCAAATAATATGCTTTTAAATCCTTGATAAGTTTGCACTATGCCAAAAATAGCACTTATCAAACAAAAACAAAATTTAACGACATTGATTGTTTTTCTGTATTTAGCATTGAGTTTTTTCTTTTCGCTTAAATTTATTGCAACAAAATTCTCTTGCATCATAAGCAAACTCCTATTTTTTCTCTTAAGTAATCTTCCACCTTAGTTATTTTAGATTTTCCGTATATAGCTTGATTAACTGCTTGTTTAGAAATATTTAGCTTTTTGGAGATATCCTTCTGCGTTATACCTTTTATGCTTAACAAATATAATATTTTAGCTTTTCGCTTAATATTTCTTTTATTAGCATTGCTATTTTTTTGTAAATATGATTTCATGGTCATGCAAATTTCTTTTCAAATTTGTACTAATAAAAAATTAGTTATTACTAAGCATTGACTAATATTTTATTAGTTGACTAGTCAACTATATTAAACATAATATAGTAATTACTATTTTTTGTCAAGTAGTAGGATAAAATATTGCAAGAATATATTGAATTAATAAAGAAAATAAGATTTGAAAACCATTTAACGCAAGAACAATTGGCTAAAAAAATTGGCGTAACAAAGGGATATATATCACTTGTAGAGGCGGGAAGGTCTAAACTCAGTCCCAGAGTTTATGAAAAAATAACCGAGCTTTATCCTACTATACAAAAAAATAGTAGCGACCTAGTAGTTGTAAAATTTTACGTCGATGTAATTGGTTCGTGTGGTAATGGCGCATTTGAACAATCACAAGAATATACCTTAGTGCAATTACCCAAATTCATTGTTAGAAATTATAATCCTAACCATGAATATGCTATAATCACTGCCAAAGGAAATAGCATGTCACACACAATTGAGGACGGAGACCAACTGCTTGTTGAAATATTGCCTGAACAAAACCCAATAATTGATAATGATATATATGTTTTTTGTTATGAAGATGTTATATATATCAAAAGATTAATAAAAAATATTGACCAAATTATTGTTAAATCTGATAATAATGAAATTCCAACCAGATATATAGATAAAGATAATATAAATAACTTACACATCATAGGTAAAATAAAAGCCTTAGTCAGAAATTATTTAAATATAAGCGAAATAAGGTAAACAAATATGAAAATTTTAAAATGGCTTTTGGGCATATTTGTTCTTATAATTATTTTATTTGCTTTGACAATATTAATAGGAACAATTGGCGTCTTAAAGGATGGTAAAACAGACAAATTAAAAGACCAATCCGTATTAACAAAAGCTGAGTATGGTGCTGAATACCCGTATACCATAGATAAGCTTGCTATACATTGCGAGAATCAAGCTATTTGGCTTGAAGATAACTCTCTCAATAAGTATGCGCTTAATGGTATAGCTTATAACAAATTTAATGGTAGAGGTGATTTCAAAGGATATACAACAAAAATATCAATTAAAAACGCTCAAACAAAAGAAACTGATATAATCGAAAAAGCTTTAAAATTATGCAATTAAAAAAAGTGGTGGTTACCCACCACAAGGATAGACAACTCAAAGAAACCGGATTCAATTTTCAATGTGCGCAATAGTTTATTATATTTGGAATTTACCCAAAAGAAATCCGCAAATAAAGAAAGCTGAAATTAAAAACAATAAAATAAAAAAATCCATTTGATTCCCTTTCTATTCTTCTTCATCTGCTTCCGTTTCGGTTGGTTCAGGTTCGATTTCTTCTTTTTCGGGTAATTCCTTATTAACAAATAAGTAATCAAGTTCCTCACTTGCATAGCCGAGTTTTTGCCCGATTAAATCGATTAAAGGGTTACCTCTAAAATATTCATTAGCATATTCAAATTCGATTAATTGTTCGGGGTCTGTGATTTGAGATTTAACCATATCGGGAGTTATTTGTTTTGCTTTATATAATGCAAGGAAAACTTCGCGTTTGGTTAAAGATAATTTTGATATTCGTTCATTTTCTTCTTTTTGTTTAATTTCTTCATATTTTTCATTTAACACAAGTTGATTATCTTTAATCAGATATTTTCTTGTATCTTTTGAAATTTCTTCCCATATTGCATCTGAAATATCAAGAGTATTTAAAGAAGATTTAATACATTGCGTAATGCCATAAATAATTCCGTTATTATCAAATAATAATTTTACCATTTCTATACCCCCAGATTAGCGGTTTGATAACCGTATAAGTAAACCCAGCAATTGTTTGCAACGCCTTGTGTTTGAATATATATTTTTTTATTATTTGTCGGAATGACAAAACAACCCGCAGCGCCGTAATAATTATTTGTTTGTAAAGAAAATCTGTAATTTGTATATTCTTCGTTATATTCAAAAGGCGTTAAATCGGATGTTATTCTGATACTTCCGCCGCCATTAGCGTTAAGGCTGATTGTTGCCTGAATAAAACAATAAACTAACCCGTTTGGTAATATATCCGATAAATCAAATTCGGTTTTATTCGCATAAGCACCGCCATAAATTATTTGTTTATCTGCGGGATAAAAACACAATTCGGTTCTGTTTAATTTGTTATTGAGAACATTTAAAACAGATGAACAATCAATTAAAGCTTGGTTTTCAAGGGCATTTGCAATATGGAAAAAGAGTTTTTGCGTTTGAATTGATTCTTCAATTTTTAAAGGCAGACGAAATGACATTTCATCCTGATTCAAAACAAGGTCATATTCATTATATTCTTCATTGTTATTTTTAATAAAACCTTTATAGAAAGGCTGTGACATTTTTGAAACGGCTTTTGAATAAAAGTTTTCATATAACTTTCCGCTTAAAAAAGAACCGCTTGCTTTAACCCAGCCCGCGTTCGGTTCGATATAATCGCCATACATTGCAAAACCCAAAGGTATGGTATCATTGTTTGATGTTGTAATATCCGTAATTTCTGTTTTTGTTTTTTTATATGAGACATTGCCCACAACCATATATAAATAAAAGGGGTTATATGTTTGGCTGTCTTTAATGTTTGCAATTACGCCCGAATTATTCGCATCGGGAGTAATAGAATATACTCTTGAATATGAACCGTTTACATTGCTATCTACACCTGTTTGATTTGTTCCGACTTTTTTACCATAACTTAATTTATCGTAAACAACGGCGGGTCTGCCTGATGCAGTTCCGTTATAGAATGAAAAGTAACTGACTCCGTCAAATAATCCTAATGCCGTTCCGTTTCCGATAACGGGAATTTGAGAATTTGAATTAAGATATGCGATATCGATTCTGGGAAGAAATATTCTTTGATTTTCTTCATCAATTCCGTAATACCAGGCGATACCCGTTTTTTTATAGATTTCATCAATTTGAGTTTTATTTTTTATGTCATAGAATTTATGAGAGTTTGTATTTTCGCATATTAATTCAAAAGCATCGATTTCTAAATTAGAAAAACCGTTTGTGAATGTTCCTGATTTATCGGTCCAATCATCAGCCGTTATTTTATAATACTTATAATATTTTTCATTTTGAGATAAATCAATTTCCCCCGTATGGTCTTCGGATACATCTTCCCACTCAATTAATTGTTCCCAAGAAGAATTATCATCAGATGCAAACACTTTTCCTTTAATTATGTAACCATAGTCACATGTACCGCTATATTTAATTTTGGAAACTTTAAGAGGAATTGGGTTATAAAAGGTTAGATATGTATTAACGGTCGTAGCGTTATCCTGCCAAGATGTGGTTAAATCTCCGTCAAAAGCTTTCCAAGCGTAAAAATCCGTATAATTTCCGCTTGAAGCTACGGCAAAACTATCTCCGCCCAATGTTCCGTTTTCCGATAAAACCGGTTGGGTGAATTTTTTTTGCTGTGCCTTTGCATCATTATATTCTTCCAAACACTTTTCATAAAAATCAGGATAACCGTATCTTGAATCCGAAACCCCTTCTTTATATACATAAGTTCCTAAAAGCGCAAGACCGTTTGATTCTTCAAAAGAGAGGATGTGGTCTTTTTGGATAATATCGAATAGATTATTATTATTCAAAGAGGCGGAAAAATTTTCATTGTTTCCTATATTATATTCATTAGATAACAAAGTGGCATTCATTATTCTTCCCTTTCTGTTTGCGTTTCGGTTGGTTCAGGTTCAATTTCTTCCTTCCCGGGTAATTCCTTATTCTCAAACAGATAATCTAAATCATCCGAGCTATAACCCAGCAAAGAACCTATCTTTTCAATATATGGGTTACCTCTAAAGAAGTTATTTGCTTTCAATTCGATTTTTAGAGCTTTAATATCAATCGGGGTAAATTCGGGGTCTTGTTGCTCATTTTTATTATAATTTTCAACAAGAAAAATAATATCTTCAAAATCTATCCCTCTTGATTTATAAATTGCTCTTTCAACGTCAGCGGAAGTTAGAGATAACATATTAATTCTTTCTCGTTCCCGTTGTTTTTCTTCCTGTTCAAAATCAGGATTTAGCACTATTTGCCCGTTTTGAAAAACATAGTAATTAGGATGATTGATAAAATTATTGTAGATATCTTCTTCTATAACTATATTTTGAGCGTTGGTTTTGCATTGCCCCGCACCTATGATATTGTTGTTTTCAACATAGATATAGTAAGTCATTTTAATCATCACTCCTTTCAAACATATTGTTTCCGAGTTTAATTGCGCAATTACAGTAAACGGTTACATCGGTGTATGTTGTAGAAGAACCGCCCGTAATCAGATATATTATTCTTGAAGGGTCAACAACAATCCACCCTGCGGTTTGAACCTGCAAACTCGCGTCAGACCTCACGGATATAGCAGAATTATACGCACCTCTTAAATTCAAACCTTGAGATTTTGCCTGTGATGTAGCAATAAATGTAAAATTAGCAAGATAATAATTGTTATCTTGAGGTAAATGAGAGGTTAAATCCATATCTAACCTATAGGGCGAGGGTTGAACGGTTACTTTATTTACCAAAGTTGTTCCAAAGGCAAAGAAATTTCCCGCAAGGGAAGCTTGAATTGATTTTAATTCCCCTCTCAACGGATAGTGAAAAGAATCATTTTTAATTGTATTAATAATACCTTGTTCTAATGTTACCGAACCAATTTTTACAAGATTATTACACTCAATAAAATCTTCGTCATTTTGCGTTTTCTTTTTAAAGCTAAAAGGATATTGGGAACAATCAAGCCAATATATTGTATTTTCTTTAATATCAGGTTTTATTTTAGATACAATAAAATCTGCGCTCTGAGCAATTATTTTTTGACTTTCAAAATCTATGAATATTAAATATTTTTTATCTTCATAGCCGTCAAAATCAAAAACTTGCTCGTTGAATTCCTTAGTTTCTCCTTTAACATTTGTTGCTTTAAAAGGTTTAATAACCAGTGTTTTTCCGCTTTTTACTTCAATTTCCTGTTCACCCTGCATATTTAGTTCATAAATATATTGAGCGTGACGAAAAACTTTTAAACCGACTGCGTAATCCGAAGCGGGAGTTGAAATTATACGAATACGATAGTATTTATATGCTTTTTTATTATCAGACATATTAACAGAAACATTAACATCCGATAATTTCATATCATATTCTTTAACTATTTCTTCCTCCCCTTCAAAAGCACCCGTGTTTGAACCGTAAATTACACCTTTTTCATTAATGGAATCTTTCCAATTAACCCCGTCATATTTCCATTTTAAAGATGTCAGTTTTATGTAATAAGGAAAAGAAAAATCAATATCTATGTTTTCATAATTTCCTAATTGGTCTGCCCTGTAATATGTTGAGGGATTACCGTCTACCATATTGTGCCAATAAGTATCGTGAAGCGGGGTATATGTACCTTTAAAACCAATCCCGTCACTACTTCCATATTCATAATCCTGTGTTTGATTTGGGCGTGTCCAAGAAATAAATATTTTGCTTGTTGCATCAGGCGGTAGTTGCAGAGTATTATTTTCTCCCTCTTTGATTTCGCCTGAATTTATCGAAAATAGTGGCAGATTAGAAAAAACATCTGTATTGTTTGTTTCTTCAATTTTATGGTTATAGCTATTCACTTCTAACCCCCCCCCCTCGCTATAAGCGAGTTTTCCAACTTCAACGAGGTTAGTTATAGTCCATTGTTCACCGGAAAAAACATAAGCGCAGTACGGTTCAATTGAAGTATTCAGCCATAAATCCCCTTCTTTAGCTTCGGGTTGTTGTTTTTGTCTGAAAACTTGAGCATCTTTAACTGCTTTTAATTTATAGTTTTCATCTTCTTTAAATATTTGTATGCTGTAATCTCCTTCTTGTAAATCATTAATATCAAGTTCAATATCTTGCGATATTTGATTTACGACTCCTGAGCCGTCCGTATAAACCGAAGGGGATTTTAAGATAATTTTTTTAGAATCTTCGGTATTTGAAAATTGAAGTAAATTAGCATTTCCTTCACTGTCAACACTTCCCGAATTAAAACAGAATCTTGGCGCATAATTCTTAACCTCTCCTTGCGAAGTTAAATTATCAAGATTTGTATTTGCTTTATTGGAAAAATTAAGTTCAAACTCTTTTTGTAAACCTTCTAATTTTTCCTGTGTTAATAAATTCCCGCTGTTATCAATTACAATCGTATTTATTGTTTTATCAGATAATTCTATTTGTATTTCAATTGATAAATTTTCTTCATTTTCGATTTCAGCTTTTGCTTTATAATTTTGCGGATATTTAGCAACTGCAAGCAAAGTATTATCAGCAGTAAATAAACCAACCTCACGAATTGTAAAATCACCAACAGACGGCGGAATTTGTAAATCAAAATACAAGCAGTTATCTCTTTTGCCTTTTGCAAAAATTTTGTCTCTATATTGTTCCCCTTTTAGCGCAGTTTGCGTTTCTTCGGGTTCGTAATAGCTTCCTTGCGAATCTCCGACCGCCATATAAAAAGCCGGAAACGCAATTCCGTTCAAAGCATTTAAAAGAGCTTCAAAACCTGCTTTTGTAACAACTGTATAATATTCACTCACAGCGCAACTCCTTTTGTTTTTAACGTAATTTTTTTTGATGTTTTAATTCTGGGAATATAATAAATATAGGCTTTTGAGCAAAGAAAAAACATAATAGAATCAAGTTTTCTGGTTGCGGGTTTATAAATTTTTATAAGTTCTTTTATGTCATTTTGAAGTTTGCTATCAAGTTCCCGTTCAAAAATATTTAAAAATTTAAACCTAAAATGCGAGGGTTTTCCGCCATATTTATCGAATTCTTCAAGTTCTGCTTCCATTCCAAGATTAGCCAAAGCTTGAACCAAAGAGGGCATAGTTCCCTTTTTACAATGGTTTTTAAAAGAATTTTTGATTAATTTTTGCTTTTGTTCTTTATTTTTAGCTAAATTCCAACCCTCATATCCTAAAACGTGATACTCTTTAGCTAAAATTGGCAATAAATCTTCATCTACATTTTCAATAGGAAATAACAACAGTTTTTTTGTATCTATATTAAACGCTTTGATTATGCATTGTTCTAATGCCAGATTATTTTTATCCTGTATGGCTGAGGGCAATATGCTTTTATTCATAGTCAACCCTCTTATATGTAATATTGCCGATTGTTCCCTTATAACATACATTTTTAAGTGCGGGCAGTTCTTCTTTTAGTTTTTCTAAATTAAAATCATAAACCTCTGCGATATTTACTACACGGGCAATTATTTGATTTGGAACAACACTTTTTTCTAAAGCTTCTCCTTGTTCTTCCAAGTATTCTTTTAAAACATTTTCAACTTGCGATTTTACGGTTTCTTCATCTGCATTTTTTTTGATAAACACAGTTCCTGATATTTCATAATCTTTCTTTGTACAAAATTCAACAACGACTTTATCGCAAATTGGTCTTACGCCGTTTAAAGTTTCAAGGACTTTTTCTTTAATGTTTTCGCTTTCGTCATTGCTAAGCAAGTATAAAAACATTTTATAGGGATTTGGGATTTTGACTATTATTTTTTCATCGGGATTATAATTCCTTTTTAGTGTTAGAGTAATCTGTTGATTTTCCCAGTCAGCAAGAGCTGAAAAATCATCAGTTTCCAATTCTTTTTTAATTATAATATTTTCTTCACCATTGATAGAAACGGACATATCATCACTGGGGATTTCAATTTTAACGTCCTTAATTGCGCTATGCGCACTTAATGCCCAATAAATATATGCATCTTCAGGGCCTGCACAAGAAAAACCCTCAGGTGCAAGCAATATTCTTCTTATAAAACTATCATCATCTTCTTCTTCGCTTCCGAGAGAAACACCATCTAAGTTTTCCACACTTTCAACAAAAGACGGTATAGAGGTGACTATTGTGTTGATTTCGCCTGCTTTATATTTATTTACTTCACTTGTTGCAATTTCGGATTCAATTTTTACTATTGCGCTATCTTCAAGTGCTTTAATAGTACAATCTTCCGTTGTTTTAAAAACGTAAGCACTATCATTTGTTTTTACTTCATAACCTTTTGCAATGGTAATATCATAACTAAAAGTTTTGTTAAGTTTGATTTTCAATCTATCTATGCCACAAGCGGGCTTCGTTCTATAGCAGTTTTTATATGCACCTAAAAAGTCTAAAATAGGTTTTCTTGAAAATTCAACAAGATTTAATTTGGCGCTATCATTTACTTTGGCTTTCATCAAGCTTGCATAATAAGCTATTACATTAAGCATAATTCTGGCGTCTTGTGCCGGATATAAAGTTGTTTCGGTTTCCTTTTGATATTCATTAATTAAATCTTCAATATCCGCTTTAGGATTATTTTCAATAAATTCTATGTCTTGCGCCATTATATCCACACTTCCGTTTTTCTTGGTAAATCATTTAAAATTTCTTTGAAATAAACTACCATTTTAATCTGTCCGTTTTCGTCAAATTTACCCGTAACATCAATAACCTCACATCTTGGCTCTTGACGTGGAATTTCTTTTAAATATTGGGTTTTGTAATATAAAATAGCGTTTTCGCTTTCTTCTCCGATTCCTTCAAGAAAATTAATACCAAGTTCCGGCATAAAAGGAACTTCGCCTTTTTGTGTTGTCGCAATAGTTTTAATACATTGTTCAATATCATATATATCAACCGCAACTTCACCTATGGTATTTCTTTTATGTTGCCAATTTTTTGTTGTTAATTTAGTAATATCTTGCGCCATATTAAAACGATAACAACTTGCAAATTTAAATTCACCTTAAAAAATAAGATAATTATTATATTTTTGATGTCGGTGTACCTGTATCAGAACCGTTATTTCCGTTAGTATGGCAATGTGAATTGTTCCAGTCTCTAATATCTTGCATAGTTCCTTTTTTATCTTTTACATCACCGGTTGATTCTAAAGTTGTGCAATCTATTATTACTTTGTCTGCTTTGAGTTTCAGCGTATTACTGCCATCTTCGTGAGATATAAACACTCCGTCTTGAAATTGGATAAAATCGTCATTATTTTTGTCTTGCGGTATTATATCTTCGTCATTATAAATTGCGCCGATAATCATACCTCTATCCATATCATCACTTAAAATTGCACCAACAAGCGTACCTTTTAGCGCTTTAAGTCTTGATTTGTTGCCTACTGCCCAAATTTGAGAAACACTCAGGTAAGGTGTTTTAAAATCATCTAATTCTTCTACGGTTAATCTTGCTTTTGTTCCCGTTTCGTCAACTTCTGAAATTACACCTTCTATATACATAATTCAATATCCCCTTCAACTCTGTAACCGCTTTCATCAACATTTCTTTTTGATGTTTTAATGTGATATTTTCCTTCAAATTTGCCTATATTGAAAATATTAAAATTTACTCCTGCTATAAAATTATTTAAAGGTTCATTTAGAGAAATAGAGCCTTTAATCTCTTTGTGTGCGTTTTTTAAAGCACTTGTAGCTTTTCTTTGAGCTTCCTGAAGACTTTGACATCTGCTATGTAAAACCAAAGTATCGCTTAACTGCGGGTTTCCTTGCGCAGTGTAAGTTCTTAACTTTTTCGCTTTTGAGTCAAAATAAGAAATTTTACACTTTCCATACATCTTGCTTGAAGTATCATTTAATCTTAATGAAGAAAAATCTTTCTTATATATATCAAATAATGCATCTTGGTTTTCTAACTCCTCGAGTTTTATAAATGTTAAAAAACCGTCTTTTATATTGAAAATATAACCGTATTCTCTTGATATTCTTTTTAAAAAAGCAATATCAGATTCGTTTTTTTGAATAATAGTGCCGACTTTAATATCTCCACTATTGCCTGAAACCTTAAAACCGTGCGATTTTCCAATTGAAGAAGCGATTTCATTAAGTGTTTTTCCTGTGTGGTTTACAACTTTTTTTGTTCTCACAGGGGCGTTGATTGAAGTCGCAAGCGCTTTGATTTCAACACGGTCGCCTGAAGTTGAAAAATCGAAATTATTATCGTCTATAGTCAATACACCGCATGAAAAATTATCATTTCCATAAATTATATTGCAAGTGAGTTTATCCCCTTTTTCAGGATACCAAAGACTGCTAAAATAACCGTCTTCATCATTTAAAGATATGGTAAGTTCATCTGATTGTTCATCTTCAAAATCTTGGAAAGATAAAGATGAAATATATTTTGAAAAATCTTCACTACAATCTTTACTGTTATACAGTAACTTAATTATCGGTTTTTTTATTATACTATTTTCCATTTTTTAACTTTCTTAATCTCTTTTTAAAAAGGGTTTAAATCGTTATTAAAATTTGTTATAATATATTTGATAGAATAGTTGAACACTCTAGAAAATCGTACTAGGTGGCATTTAATTGGCCGGGTGATGGGATTTTGCGTCCATCCAACTATTCTATTTTTTTATATCTTTTTTGATTTCCTCCAAAAGTATTTTTATGGTTAATACGTCCGGTTGTACCAACATAATTAACAGGTTTTTTCTTTTTTGTTGAATTTATAATTATAGGTATTTTTATACAATCCCGATTTTCAATAATTTCATCTTTTGGTAAAAATTTAACATAT
>CANQLJ010000030.1 GCA_947624685.1 Candidatus Gastranaerophilales bacterium
GGGGGGGGGTAGGAATATTTTAACGGCGGGGAAATTTAAAAATTTCAGTATCATAAGCTTTTTTGAGTCACTTTTGTACTTTAAAATTTCAAATACATTTGAAATACCTTGCACCCTTTTAAAATGAAATAAATCCGGGGTTAATAAATCAAATTCTTTTGTTCTTTTTTCATAGATGCTTTTGAAATTGGATAGCACACACAAATCATCAATTTTTTTATAATCCTGTTCATCTAAATATTTTATCTTGTGCTCCTTTGGGATAATTTTTAATAAATTATTTATTTTTTCTTTCCATGCGTCAATCGATTGGAATTTGATTAGTGATTCTTGAAGCTGAGATAAGATAATTTCGCGATATTTATCATCATTTAAGATTTTCTTTGCTTTTGCAATAAAATCTTCTTTGGTTTTACAATAAGCTTGCGTATTAATTAAATAATCAAATTGAGGCAAAACGGATTTAAGCGACAACACCGGGGTTCCAACAGATATTGCATCAACAAGGGCCATTCCTCCGCACATCGGAAAAGAATCCAAACATAAATCAGCAGCTTTAATATAATCCATATACCCGTTATCGTGACTAATGAAGCCCAAGGGGATGATATGGCCTTTTGATTTTTTATATGCGTCTTTCCAGAGCTTATCCTTCTTTGAAATTCCTATAACATAGCAATATGCATCTTCATTAATTAATTTTTGAACCAAATCTATAAAATTATCATCGCATATAGGATAATATTTATGCCAATTGCCCGAACTTACAATGATTTTTTTATTAACGGGTAAATGAAGCTTTTTTCTACATATTGATTTATCAAATTTTTCCATTGTAATTTCTTTTGAAGGAACACCAAGGAAAAATGTGTTTTTGATATTTCTTCTGATTTTTGTAATTTCATCATCTTTTTCAATATCTAAAACAACATCGGTTATGCTTTTGCCTATCCAAAACAAGTGGCTTGCGTGGTTATAAAATAATACGGGTCTTTTAAATTCCTTTACCCCAAAAGCCAATATCGGCAATATATCATACATATGAACATGTAAAACTATATATTCATATTGCATTGCAATTTTTCGCAATTGTTTAGCTTGTTCAAAATATGATAAATCATCATTAAAATAAATTACAGTCCCTTGTTTTTGAGAAACATTATTTTCTAAAACCGACAAATTTTGCTCAGTCGGTTTTGTAATTAACACACTGTGGGTTTGGGTATAGGAAGCATTTTTAATCCATCTTTCAACAACTCTTGTGTGTCCGCCCACTTCATAACCTTCCGTTAAAATATGTAAAAAGCTTTCTTTTTTATAATCGATATTATCTAAATTGACATCAATTTTTTGCGCTAAATTTAACAAAATGTTTTCAAGTTTAGAAGAAGTATAATAGCCGGTGTTGTTTGATGAAGCAAATTGCGCGGCATATTGGCAGAATTTTAGTTTTTTATCAACATCATCAATTGAATTTATGTGATTTAGCGTTTTTTCAAAAAATTGCTGATTTTTCTCAATTTGTTCGTAATATTTTTGATACATTATTTTCCTTAAAAATTTGTTTTACATAATAAACAGTTATTTTTAGTTATTTTTAAAAATCATTTAGCATATCGACAACCGTTTTTGCTTCTTGAAGGGATATAACGGGCGATATTGGAATTGATATTACTTCGTTATGGATTTTTTGAGATATTGGAAAGTTCAAATTCGATAATTCCTTATAAGCTCCCTGTTTATGTGGAGGGGTCGGATAGTGGATATTTGTTTCAATGTTGTTATCTAAAAGATATTTTTGCAATTCGTCTCTAAATTTAGTCCTTAAAACAAACACATGCCAGACATGGGATAGTTCGTCATAGGTTTTTGGCAGAGTGATTTTTGGGTTTTTGATATTTTCAAGATAGTATTTGGCGATTTTTCTTCGATAATTATTATCTTCATCCAATTTAGTTAATTTTAAATCCAATATCGCGGCTTGAATTTCATCAAGCCTTGAATTGACGCCTTTATAGATATGGTGATATTTCCTATCTGAGCCATAGTTTGCAATTGCTCTGATTTTTCGGGCTAATTCGTCATCGTTTGTCGTAACACAACCGCCATCGCCCAGAGCACCGAGGTTTTTACCCGGATAAAAAGAAAACCCCGCGGCATCTCCTAAAGCGCCTGTTTTTCTTCCTTTATATATTGCACCATGGGCTTGAGCAGCGTCTTCAATGATTTTTAGGTTATATTTTTCAGCTAATTGCCAAATTTTTTCCATTTGAACCGCTTGACCGTACAGATGAACCACCACTATCGCTTTTGTTTTAGGTGTGATTTTTTCTTCAATTAAATCAGGATTTATATTATATGTATCAATATCAGGTTCAACTAAAACCGGTGTGCAGCCGTTTTGAGAGATTGCAAGAATTGTTGCAATAAAAGTGTTCGCGGGGACTATAATTTCATCACCTAAATTAAATCCATAGGCTTTTATAATAAGATTTAATGCGTCAAGCCCATTGGCGCAACCTATACAATGTTTTGAGCCAATATATTTTGCAAAATTTTTTTCAAAGATTTCATTTTGCACTCCCTTGATATACCAGCCGGAATCCAAGACTTCTTTTATTCTGCCCTCTATATCAAACCTTGAATTGATTTTATACAAATCTAAAAATTTAATCATTTCCATTTATGTGTAATTAAAATTTAACATCAAGATTCTACCACAAATACATACATTTTGTGAAGTTATGAACTTATTTGGAATTTATTTCGAATTTATAATCCGGCAAATAAGAAACGGTCTTTTTTAATTCTTCAATATCTAATACCCCGTTTTCATCCACAAAAGTTTTATCCATAACGAATTGCAGCGCTCTAATTACTTCATCAACCACGGGAGTTTTGATATTCAGCTTTTGGGCAAATAATTTTATATAGCACGTTCCATAAGGTATATCTTCGATAAAATATCTTGAATTTTTGTCTAAAACATATTTTCCTTCATTGTTTTTTATAACAGGGGCTTGAACCTGTTTAAAAGATACGATTGATTTTAGCTTCAAAGTCAAGCTTTTTTCATCTTTAACGCCATAATATTCAAATAGCGGGTGATATTGCGCAATATGTAATTTTTCCATAATTTTTGAAAGTTCATAATCCATATCAAGCGCAATTTTTGAAGTATAATCATTCCATTTATCATACAAATACGGTATTTCATCCCAACATCCGTCTTGGGATTTAATCAGATTATACACTCCTGCCGCATGCAAAATCGGATTTGAATTTGAAAGAATCAAAGGATAAAAAGAATCGATTTTAATTATGTCCATATTTAACAGGGCTTTAAGCGTATCATAGGTTTTAGAATCGGAATTTGAAGAAAAATAAGCTTCAACAAATCTTTTAACGTCGGTATTTACGCTTTTTCCATATTCGATGGTTCTACATATATATGGGACTCTTTGTAAACAAACATATCTATTATCGGGGAAATAATCTTCAAAAAATGAATTTATCCCGCCAATTGAAGGTGAAACAATTAAAAGAGCGTCTTTTGAGATAAATTCTCTCAGTTCCATAAGATAAGGAAAACGGCAGTATACAGGGATTGCCAAAAATATTATCTCGGCATCTTTTAGTATGGAATAATCATTTGTTACATTATCTAATTTAGCTTTGTGGTGAAATTTGTGATTATAATAAACCGAAATTTCACCATTCCAAAGTTTCGGTTTTCTTGTTAATATATCTGTTCTATCGACTATTTTGCTGTTTGGAATCTCGCCCGCACAGGCATGAGCTAAGTTGCCGCCGCCTATTATACATACTTTCATATTTTATCACCCCATATAGCACACTCTATTTAGTGCTTTATAACTCTGTTTTCTCTGACATCCACATCCAAACCAAAATGCTTATTTGCCCTTTCTTGCAATTTTTGGTAATTGTCGTAAATTTTCTTTTTAAGATTTGATGAACTAATCCCATCGCCATACGGGAAATAAATCACATCGACGCCAAATTCTTTTAAATAATCGTATTTTCCGACCCAATCATCTCCGACAACAAAAATATCGAACTGAAGTTTTTTGACCTTGTCTTTATGGTCTAATGATTTTTGCGGAATAACAATATCGGGGCCTTTTATGGCTTTCATTAAGCTGATTCTTTCTTCAAAAGGGATTATGGGGTCGGATTTATAGCTTGAAACCAATTCATCGGTGTTCACTCCGACAATCAATATATCCCCCAATGCTCTTGCATATTCAATCATCTTCAAATGATTAATATGAAGCATATCAAAAGTGCCCGAAGTATAAACAACGGTTTTATTTCCTATCACAATCCTTTTCCTTTACTTCTTTTACACAAAGTACCAACTTATCAAATAAATCATCAATATCAGCTATTGTTGTGTTTCCGATGTGTGTGACTCGCAAAAGGTTTTTGCTTAAGTCGCCGCCGCAAGGATTTACAAATATACGGTATTTATTTTTTAACAGCTGTATCACTTCATACGCGTCAACATCTTCAAAATACAATGGCGTAAGTGCGTTTGAAAGCGGATAGCCGGGAATATAAAACCCTAATTCTTTTGCTTTTTTTCTAAAATATTGCGCTTTTTGTTTAACAAAAGCCAAACGCGTTTTTAGCCCTCCTTCTTGTTCAATTAACTTCAACATATCCTGAAGTTCATACATAACAAAGACGGCGGGCGTGTATGGGGTTTGGCCTCTTTTTATATTATTCAAATAGTCGATGAAATCAAAGTATTTAGAGAGAGGGGGGGGGTAGGAAAGTTTTTCGAGCATTCTTTTGCTAAATGATATAAAAGACACGCCCGGCGAGAGGCACAAGCCTTTTTGCGAACTGATGATTGTTAAATCAATTCCATATTTTTCCATATCATATTCATCCGCAAGAAATGTCGAAATGGCGTCAACTACAAGCATCATGTTATTTCTTTTGCAAAAATCGCTAATCATTTTTATATCATACAATTGTCCGGTATGCGTTTCGTGCAAATTTACGAATAACATCGTAAAACCCTTATTTTCATAAGGCATAAGATGCTTATATTCTAAAGTTTCATTCCATTTTAAATCTATGGAGTCGTAATTTTTATGATGGTATTCAAGAAGCTCGCAAAATCTATGGCCAAAAGCGCCGCCATTTATAACTAAAACTTTATCAAAGCTTTGTACACAATTTTCTATCGTTGCTTCCATAGCCGCTGTGCCTGATGCTGTAAGGTATATTGTTGAATCGGCAGTTTTGTTTCCGAGCATGGATGATAACTTCGAAAGAGAATTTTTGACAATTTCAGAATATTCATCCGTTCTAAAATGCACAAAATCGTGTAATCTGACTTCTTTTGTGCTTTGATACAGCTCCACAGGGCCGATTGTAAATCTTTTCATCTTTGTTTTATATCCCCATTAGTTTCAATATTTTTAAAATCAAATTAAACTTTTTTTCAATTCTATCACCACCCGGGACAATTTAGCAAGAATGATAATTTTGGTAATATTTTATTAACGCCAGTTTTGCGCATAAAAGATATGAAATTATTTTTCATTTATTATTTTTATAAATTCATCATAGTCTCTTATATATTCTTTTTCATCGTAATGGCGGCTGGCGAGAATCATTAACTTGCAGCCATAGGAAAAATGTCTCATTTCTCTCCACATATTTTTTCCTATATAAAGACCTGTATCGGGGCGGTTAAGCCAAACGGTTTCTCTTTTTATGCCATCATCGAGCACAAACTGGCATGCTCCATCCATTGCAACGATAATTTGCTCTAAATCGCGGTGGGCATGTTTTCCACGCTCTTGATCCGGCAAAGTATCAAAAATCCAATAGACACGCTTTATTTCAAAAGGTATATCTTTATTACCTTCAACGACAGCTAATTTTCCTCTATTGTCGCCAAAAATATTGAGATTGATTAGTTTATAATTCATAACAGTCCTTTAATAACTTATTTCATAATATCATAAAATTAGGTAATAGAGCCATAATTAAGAAAATTAAAAAAATTGTAAAAAAATTTGCTATATGCTATGGTTTAGCTATGATACATAATTTATCCGACGTACAAAGTAATAATATAGGTAAAAACACAAATATATGGCAATTTTGCGTTGTTTTACCAAATGCCAAAATCGGCGATAATTGTAATATTTGTTCTCACTGCTTTATAGAAAATGATGTTACAATAGGAAACAATGTCACAATTAAATCGGGCGTGCAATTGTGGGACGGCGTTTGTATAGAAGATGATGTTTTTATCGGCCCGAATGTCACTTTTTGTAACGATAAATACCCTAAATCAAAAAACAAAAATTTTAAACTCGAACCCGTCAGAATTAAATCAGGCGCAAGTATCGGCGCAAATTCGACAATATTGCCCGGCGTCACAATCGGCCGAAACGCTCTTGTTGCCGCAGGTTCGGTTGTGACAAAAGATGTAGCTGATAATGCTATGGTTATGGGTAATCCTGCAAGAATCGTAAAATATCTTGATAATAAAATAAAATAATTTTTATAAAACACTATCCGCCCATTTTTTGAGTTCAAGTTTTGTCGGGTGATTGTTAAATAAATTACCTTGTATAATTTGAGCTGAATCAGCCACGCTTTTTTTGAGATTTTCAACCGTTTTTCCAAAGCCGCTTCCGCCCGATGTTGCAAAAAGAATAATTTTTTTATTTTCTAAATTATGTTTTTCTAAAAATGTGTTAATTATAGTAGGTGCGATGTACCACCAAATTGGAAAGCCCAAAAATATCGTGTCATAATCAGATACCGAAAAATCATCATCAATCATTTCGGGGCGAGAGTTATAGTCTTTCATTTCAATCGTGCTTCTTGCGTTTTTATCCATCCAGTTTAAATCTGCGTTTGTATAAGGAACTTTGGGTTTGATTTCATAACTATCAGCACTTATTGCGTCTGCTAAATCCTGCGCAACAGCTTTTGTGATACCGGATGCGCTAAAATATGCTACTAAATTTTTTGTCATAAATAAACTCCTTTTAAATATTATTTTATACAGGTTTTGATTTAATATCAGCCGCTATCATTTTATTAATTAAATTTTTTATTGTCAATTTAGTTAAAATTTTATGGTATAGTTTTTAAAGACATTAAAAAGCAAAGGAAAGACATCTATGCAAATTCATCAAATCAGAAATGCTACAATAATTATTACATATAATAGTAAAAGATTTTTAATCGACCCGTGGCTTATGCCAAAAGACTATATGGCAGGGTTTGATGCGGGAATTAATTCTCATATCAGACAGCCCAGAGTCGAGCTTCCAATAAGTATTGAAAAAATCGTTGATGTTGATTCCGTTATTTTAACTCATTACCACCCCGACCACTGGGACGAATTTGCAGAAAACGCAATTAATAAAAACATCCCCTTCTTTGTTCAATCTGAAATTGATAAAGAATTAATCGAAAACTTAGGCTTTAAAGACGTTAGAGTGATAAAAGAAAGCGGAATTGATTATGAGGGCATAAAATTATATAAAACAAATTGTCAGCACGGAAAAAGAGAAATAGTTAAACCCATTTGCCTCCAAGCAAAAATGCCCTATGATTCTATGGGAATAATTTTTAAATCCCAAAATGAAAAAACATTGTATGTGGCAGGTGACACTATCTGGTGCGAGGAAGTAAAAGTCGCTCTTGATAAATTTAACCCTGAAATAATTATAATAAACGCTTGCGGGGCAACTGTTTTAAACGGTGAAAGAATAATTATGAATTTAGATGATATAAAAGAAATTTCATCATACACTAAAAATTCCAAAATAATTACAAGCCACTTAGATACCGTAAGCCACTTAACGGTTACAAGAGATGATATTAAAAATTTGAAATTAGATAATGTCTTGGTGCCGGATGATAATGAGATATTGAATTTTTAGTAAAAAATAGCAAGTTTTTAGGTTTTTGCTCACTATACATAAAAATTTTATATAGTTTATATAGGCAAAAACCTAAAAACAAACTACCCAAAACAAACTATCTAAAACAAGCTTATTTTAAATAACTTTTATAAAAACTCTCAATCTTATCAAAAGGAATTTTTTCTAAATTATCATATAAATCAACATGATTTGCGTCTTTTATAATTAAAAGTTCTTTATTATCCCCTTTTAATTTTTTGAAAGCATCTTCGCCAAAATATCTACTGTGTGCTTTTTCACCATGAATTACCAATACGGCACTTTTAATCTCAGGGGCATATTGTAAAATCGGCTGATTAATTAAAGATAATGTTGAAGTTAAGTTCCATTTGCCGTTTGAATTAATTGAGCGAGGGTGGAAGCCTCTTTTTGTCTTATAATATCCCCAATAATCTTTTACAAATTGGGGTTCAGAGCCTGTTAATTTTTCAGGGAGTCCATCTGCGCCTTTATATTTTCCTGTTTTAAAATCAAGCGTTCTTTGCTCATTTAAGGCTTTTTTCATTTCATAGCGGGCATTTTCATCTATCGAATCATTATAGCCAAAAGCGCTCACTCTTGTCATATCATACATGGTACTTGCAACGGTTGCTTTAATTCTTGTATCAAGCGCCGCAGCATTTAGGGCGAATCCTCCAAAACCGCAAATACCAAGGATTCCTATTTTTTCAGAATCAACATTTTTGTTATTAATTAAATAATCAACTGCAGCTGAAAAATCCTCTGTATTTATATCGGGGCTTGCAACGTGTCTTGGAGTGCCAGAGCTTTCGCCTGTATAGGATGGGTCTAATGCCAGAGTTATAAAACCACGCTCAGCTAATGTTTGAGCGTACAAACCGCTTGCCTGTTCTTTGACTGCACCAAATGGGCCTGAAATCGCTATCGCAGGCAGTTTAGCATCTTTTTCCATATTCTTTGGAATGTATAAATCACCCACAAGAGTTATTCCAAATCTGTTTTTAAATTCGACTTTTTTAACATCAACTTTTTGAGATTTAGCGAATACTTTATCCCAAGCAGCCCAGTTATTGCTATTTTTTGCTTCCGTCATATTATTTACTCCTATAAAAATAAATAGTGCTATAACAATTAGAACGATTTTTTTAAACATTTTTTACTCCTCAACATATTTAATTATCTTTGCCGGGTTTCCTGCGACAATAGCGTTTTTTGGTACCGGTTTAGTAACAACACTGCCTGCAGCGACTATTGCACCATCTTCTATCACTACCCCGGGTAAAATTGTGGAATCCGAACCAATCCAGACATTTTTCCCTATTTTAACGGATTTAGGTGTGAGGTTTTGTCTTGTTTTGGGGTTAAAATCGTGATTTAATGTAGCTATTGTCACATTATGCCCGATTAACGCGCCGTCACCTATTTCAATTCCGCCTTGATCTTGAAAACGGCAGCAGGCGTTTATAAAAACATTTCTGCCAATTTTAATATTCACCCCGCAATCGGTATAAAAAGGCGGGAAAAGACCAAAATCATCGCTAACTT
This sequence comes from Candidatus Gastranaerophilales bacterium, assembly GCA_947624685.1. Lineage (GTDB taxonomy): Bacteria > Cyanobacteriota > Vampirovibrionia > Gastranaerophilales > Gastranaerophilaceae > RUG14156. The sequence goes on from CANQLJ010000030.1 coordinate 9,495, forward strand.
CATTTTGGATTAATTTTGAAAAGAGTTTTCGAATTTCATCAGGGCTATGGTATTTATAATTCAGTTCGTTTGTGATTTTAAGCGCCTCTTGGCTGAATTTATGAAAAGCCGAAAATAGGTCTGAACCTGCTTCAACATATGTCCCTTGTGCCATAAGGCTTCTAAATTCGTCTGTTGTAATTTCTTTTTCTGTTGCTTGCATAGTTTTTCCTTTAATATTTTAAAAATTAGAAATGATTGTAATATGTTAGAGTATAGCATAATATTTAATTGTTTTTAAGATCCAATAAATCTCAAGTTCGCCCTTTTTTCAAGTTTTAAAAGGGCTCACTTGGATTTATTGTAGGATTCTCACCCACGGACAAAGCTAAAGCTTTGTGTGGGTTCTTGTCCTACACATCAATCAAATTTAGGCGAACAAAAAAGGCTTGTATGTTATTAAAGCTAGGGAGGAAGTGGTAGACACACTAAATTTCTATAGCTCAGCTTAGCTTCGCTAAGAAATTTAAGTGGTCTACATCCGCCGCAATAAGACTCAGCAAGCTTCGTCAATTGCGGGCGTAGGATTCTCACCCATGGACAAAGCCAAGGCTTTGTGTGGGTTCAAATCCCATTAATTCAACCAAATTCAAGTAAACAAAACCAAGACCACTATAAAAAGTGGTCTTGGTTTTGTTTCTAAACTTAGGAGGAAGTGGGATTCGAACCCACGGTACGCTCGCACGTACGACGGTTTTCAAGACCGCTCCGATCAACCGCTCCGGCATTCCTCCAAAGAAGGTTCTTGTACATAATATTATAAACAAAATATTAAGTAAAGACCTTTTTATAATTTATTTTGTGCTTTGAGAAGCTTGGGCTTGGGCTGTATTTAAGGTTTTAATAACCTTATCCGTTAAATCAATCCCGCCAAAGAACACAACCGATTTTTCAACAACGGTATCGACTTTTGATTCGATTGCGACTTGTCGAACAGCATTTTTGATAGCCGAATCGATTTCAGCTTCTTTCTTTTCTTTTAGCTGCAAATATGCCTTTTGTTTTTTAGATAATTCATTTGCCGTTGATTCTTCGAAATTCTTTTTTTCTAAGGGGGTAGAGAGTTTTTTGTATTCTCTTTCTTTATCCAGTGTGTATCTTTGAATTTCAGAAAATCTATCCGATATTTCATCGCTTGCTCTTTTGACTTTTGAATAATTGTCGACAATTTTGTCAAAATCAACCACGCCTACCACATCCGCTTGGGCAACCGCGAAAAATGACATTAAAAATGCAAGTGAAAATAATATTTTTTTCATTTATCCTCCTTTTTTACAAAAAAATTATACCATAATTTTAATTTGTTTAGTATAATTTTATAAAAACAGCTTTTTATTTTTTAAACTTTTTAAGGACTAAAATGACACGAGATTATCAAAAAAGAAAACCCGAAGAATATAATAAATTCAGAGCAATCATGCAGTGGATTGCTTGTAACATCGTCTATGGCTCATACTATCGCCTTGCTTTTAATTTAAGAATCGAGGGCAAAAAAAATGTCCCAAAAGACAAAATGCTCATTATCGCTTCAAACCACGTTAGTGCGCTTGATCCTTTTTTGGTTATCCATGCCGTAGGAAGGCCTACAGCGTATATGGCAAAAGTGGAGCTTTTTCAAAATAAAATTGCGAGATTCTTTCTTAATATATTGGGAGCTTTTGCGGTAGACAGAAATAAATTGTCGGTTTCCACAATTAAAACCGTAATCGGGCTTAAAAAGACAAATTGGTGTCTTGGGATTTTTCCACAAGGCACAAGAGAAAAAGATGACAATATGAAAAACATAAACAAAGGCTTTGCAAGCTTTGCAAAGACTCTAAAATGCGATATTTTGCCCGTCGCTATTATGGGGATGACAAAAGAAGAAAGAAAATTTCTCCATGGCAAAATGAAAATCAAAATTGCAAAACCGATTCCCTATAACGACAATATCGACGATATGATTCAACAGTGGTGTGAGAAGATTACAACAATGCTGGAAGGAAAAGATGATGAATGTAAAAAAAGTTAATTTCTTTCAAAAAAAGGCAAAAGATTTTAATATCCTAACAAGGCTATATCAGCTCTATGCGCTATACGTTTTGTTTTTGCCTGTTTTTGGGACTTTGTTTTATAATTTTAAAATTCAAAAAAATTCTCCTTTAGAAAAAAAGCCTTATATAATCGCTCCAAACCATATCTCATATCTTGATGTTTTTATTGTAAATTATGCGGTAGGAAGACCATTGGCTTATATGGCAAAACAGGAGCTTTTCAAAATAGATAATTGGAAACAAAGATATGTTGCAAAAAATATCTACCGGCTTGGCGCATTTGCTCTCAATCGCGAAAAAGTAGGCTTATCCACAATTAAAACGGTCAAAGAAGTGTTTAAAGCAAAATATAACCTATGCATCTTCCCTCAAGGCGGAATCAGAAAAAATAAAACAATTGAAAACACAAACGAAGGATTCATCTATTTTGCAAAAACAAATAAAATTGATATTGTCCCCGTGGGTTTAAGCGGACTTGAAACATATAATTGGAAATTATTCAATAAACAAAAAGTTGATGTTAAAATCGGCAAACCCATAAGCTGGTGCTTAGATGAAAAAGAAATCTTTAAACAATGGTGCGAACAAATCTGCGAGCTTACGGGATATGAAAATAAATATGCCCAAAAATAATTAGCAAAAAAATTTTTTGTCATGTTTTGTATGAACAAAAACAAAAATGACTTAAAAAAATTTAAAGGCGCAAACTTTGTTACCAAGCATTAAAAGTCTTACACTCGCAAGAGTCGTAAACCACATTAACAACCCAAACCATCCCACGGGAACTTTAATTGAAGAAATCCCGACAGATTTTGGGCGCTCTTATGCCGGATATAAAAGAGGGGGGATTTTAGAAGGCGCCGAAAAATTCAGAAAAGAAGTCTTAAGCGCAATCGTTTGGCTTTGGGGGATGAAAGAAATCAACAAAGGCCTAAACACATTTTGTGAAAAAACCCTTAATATCCCAACAGGGATTGAATACTCCAATTCTAAAGACGGTATTGACGCAATTAAAAATTCGGTAGGTTATATTAAAGCAAACGATAAACAAGCGTTTTTGAAGCAAAATAACTTAGTCGGGATTGACGTAAGCGAAATAGAAAAATATTGTAAATCGGATAAGTTTAAAAATATCACCGTAGGACAAGTAAAAGTAGCTAAGCAAGTCACTTCAATCATCGCGCTTGTTGCGCAATGTGCGATAATGGGCTGGATTTTGCCTAAATTTAATCAAGCAATTACCGCAAGAAAACTCAAAAAAATGCAACAAAAAAAATATCATCAAAAATTTGATTCTTTTGATGAATTTAAAAATGCTTCGCAAAAAAATACAAAATCCGGCAAAGGCGAAATATCATTTAAAGGGTTGGTCGAAAACGCTGCCGATTATGTAACATATAAAGTTGAAAACAGCAGCAGATTCCGTCTTGTTTCAATCGATGCTCCGATGGTTTTAGGACGCGTAATGACGGCGAGAAATCGCTATGAAGCGCTTGAAATTGCTTTTATGGATATTGTAAGCACATATTTTTATAATTTTTCATCGGGAAATATCCAATCATTATTGAGAAAAATCACCTCCACTCCCAATATCGACCCGATTGTTGCTCAATATATCGCAAAAATGGACAAAAACGTCTTAGATGACGCTTTTAAAGTTGTAAGCGAAAATAAAGAAGCAAAACCTCTTAGGGAGCTTTTTAGCAATAGTGAAGAAGCAGTCAAAGAAATATATAAAACCGCAACATACGGAAAATATAATAAAATTAATAAATTTATCAAAGATGACGATTTAAGAGCAATCGATAAAAACGTTTGTGACTTTCTTCAAAAAGCAAAAGAAGAAAACATCAGCTTTGATAAATTGGCGGATTTTGCAAAGAATGTCAATAAGAAAAACGCAATCTTTTTATCAATCGGTTTAATTATCAGCATCATTGGTCTTGCAATATTGGTTCCGAAATGGACATTTATGATTACTCAAAAACTAACCGGAAAAAATACCTTTAGCGGCATTACAAACTATGATGACGATAAAGACGGCAAAAATAAACACAAAAGTGCAGCTAAAAATAAAAATAATTAAGTTTTGTTAAATTCGTATATACCTTTTGGCAATCCCGACAGTAAAAAATACTTTAATAAAACATAAGGTAAAAGTAGTGTAATTAGTATTAATGTAGGGTGTGTATGGGCATTTTAAGACGCCAAAAAGGTGCTTTGTCAGATGTCAAAGAAGCAAAAAACAAACTGAATCTGAATTTTTTGGCAGGTACAATAGTTAAAAACGCTTTAGCAAACGATTTATTAAATGAAGAAATAATTGATTTATCCGTTCAGCAAGCGCAAATAATTAACGCTCCCATTCAAGACGAACAGTATATCGCACTATATAATCCGATTAAATTTATAAATAAATATCTAAATAAAGAAACAATCGATAGAGCAATAGAAAATAATCCTAATATTAAAAGGATTTTGGCGGAATTTAATCTTGATACTTCATATAATATAGAATCCGTTACTTCAATTGTAATGTCTCATCTTGTGCCCACAACAAAAATGGCGCAGAAAATATATAGAAAACTCGGCCATTCAATAAATGAATTAAATTATTTATATTTAAGTCAAGCGGCACTTTTGCACGACATTGGAAAAATATTTATTCCGAGCGAAATTTTAAACAAAAAAGGCAAATTGAATTTTAAAGAGCGCGAAATAATTGAACTTCACAATAAATTGAGCTATGAATTATTAAAAATGACCGATTTAAACCCAAAAGTCGCTCAATTAGCACTTGAACATCATAATTATGAAAATAATTTAAAAAGAAGTCCCGAAAATCAAATTTTAACGATAAGTGACATCTATTGCGCGCTTCGAGAGAAGCGTCCCTATAAAAACCCGATTAACGATATTGGCGCAAAGACAATATTATATGATATGGGAACAAAAGGAAAATTTGACACAAAATATATAAGCTACATTTAATCCTTAAAATATAACTATCAACCATTCTCAAACTAACCAAAACTAACTTGATACTAATCAAACCTGATAATAGCCTCAAATTTTGAGGCTTTTTATTTTATTTTGCGTTTATGGCGTTTGTTTCTTTGGGGTTGATTTTTGATTTAATTTTTTTCCTTCTCATTAAATCCACGAAAGCTTCAAGCCTTGTAATATATCCGGCGCGGCCGGTTTGTTCATCCATAATTAAAGATAATATCGGAAGATTTGTGTCCTCTCTCATCTTTGGGAAAATGTTTTGGCTCATAATTTCAGGCATACAGGTAAACGGGCAAACATGGATTAACCCGTCAACATTTCTTTCTTTTGCATATAATACATCAGAAACACATTCTAAAGCATCCCCGCCAATATCTCGCATAAGATAGGGTTTAGCCAGTCTATATGCGCGCTCAAGGTGGGTTTCGCCTTTTTTAAACATCTTTGGAATAATTGCATCTTTTAAAAACGAAGATACACTCAAAGACCGTCTGACTTGAACCCCCATTGCGCCAAGCTCACGCTCGATATTTTGATTTGAAAATTCGTCATTTACGATATATATTTCGCCCGTTAAATCAACGTGTAAAATGTCTCTTTGTTTATCCGTTTCGACTTTTGAGATTTCTTTGAGACCCTGTTTTAAGGCGCTATTGAGCTCTTTTATATTTGTTGATTTTCTGATATTTTGTATTGCGCGTAAAAAAGCGTGTTCGCTTGCACCTTTTTTAATTTCGCGCGCTCTATAGTATGAAAGAAAACTTTGCAGTTCATCAAGCGCAAAAACGGTTCTTATCGCAAGATAAATTGCATTACAAATTTGAAAATAGTTTTTTTTGCCTGAAATTTTTATTAAATAGTCAATTAAACCTTTTATGCCGTCATATAAATTAAGTTCGACATAATTTGTGCTATAACCAAGCTCTTTTAGGACTTGTTCAATGTTTCTTCCGTATTCACCAAGGCGGCAAATGCCGGGCGAAGCAATCATCGAAACATAATCGACACCGGCTTCGATTGCTTCAATGAAATTACCCAAGATTAATTTATAAGGCAGGCAAATTGCCTCGGGAGAATTTTTTGTCCCGATTGAAAGAGTTTTTTTGCTTGTATAAGGAGGTATAAAAGCCTCCACCCCGACAGTCTTTAGTGCCATCTCCCAAGCGACATAGATTGTACCCATATGAGGGAAGGCAACTTTAATTTTTTCATTTTTCATAACTCTATTATATATAAAAATAAAATTAAAATTATTAACTTTTGCAAAAATTTAGTTGGGGGTATAATTAATTTAGCAAAAAAAATATTTCATATGTTTTATATTGGTGTGATTTAAAAATTTAAAACAAATGAGGTTCGAAAATGCAAAGCATTAATAATACCAACAACAATTTTGACTTTAAAAACTATTCTAAAAACGAAAATAAAAATTCAAACATAAAATCAAATAACATTGCTTTCACGGGTATAAACAATATACCAAATTCCGCTGACGGCTTTGAAATCGTTAATTCCGGTGTCGCACGCCAAGTTAAAGGCGCTTCAACGCTATCAAAATTTTTTAAAGCCATTGCCGCATTATTAATAGCTTTAATCAGCGCTTTGGCGGTATTAAAATTAAAAAATAAAACAAATTCAAAACAAAATGACCAAACCCAAAAAGAGCAAACCCAAAAAGACGAAATTAAAGACGATACAAATAAAGACGCAAATTTTATTCAAAACATTAAAGATATTGCCCAAAAAGATGAAATTAAAAATAACAATTCCGCTTCCGGCGCCGCTTTAAGCGACAATGAAGATATTGTTGACAATGGCCTTGACAATGAACTTGGCAATGAACTTGATAATGAACTTAAAGAAGCCCTAAATACCGTAGAACAACCTATAGAAGAAGGTATGGAAGAAGTTGCAGAAGAAGTTGCAGAAGAAATTATAAAGCAACCTTCGGAAGCAATTAAAGATACTGAAATTGATGAAACAAATGATATTTCAAATGATTTTAATTTCCGAACTGACGATACAAAAAGCCCGATTATGAGCGATTTTAACGGAATTGAAGCAAAAATTGCCGCAATAAAAAGCGCTTGGGATGATGTAGCTAATGTTGATAGCGAAACTAAATCCGACGCATCACAAGAAACATCGCCCCAAACCGAAGCACAATCAATTGAAGAAGCGCAAAATCTAACAGAAACCTCGGAAGATGAAGTAATTAATAAAGCCGATGATGATGTTAATGAGATTGCTGATGAAATTGATGATGTTGACGATGCTATTGGAGATGATATTGCTGATAATATTGGTGGTGAGATTGCTGATGACATTGACAATGATGCAGTTGATGAAGCCAAAGACGAATCAGCTATAGATGAACCGGCTGATGAAATTGCCTGGGAAAATAATAAAGAAGTTGAAGAAGCTGAAAAAGTTGGAGAAGCTGAGGAAGACGAAAAATGTGAAGAAGGCGAAGAAATTGTCGCCGAAATTCCAAATAAATTTTCAAACGAAGCCCAAAATGAAGTTATAAACGAAGCTCAAAATGGTACTCCAAATGGTGTTCAAAGCAAAGTTGTAAACGAAACGGCTGAAACATCAGATAATGAGGATGATGAGTCTATAGATGAATTATTAACCGATGCCGCAAAAACCACTAACGATATTGAAGATGCTGAACCTGCGGAAGTCAGCGAAACTAAAGACGATGAACCTGCAACTGAAGCTGCAGTTGAAACTTCAGACGAACCGGTTGATGAATTTATTGAAGAAACCGCAGAAGCACCAATTGGAGTCCAAACCGATGAATCAGCTGATGAATCAATAAACGAGCCTACAGAAGCCCAAATTGATGAGCCAGTCGATGAACCAACCAGCGAACCGAGCAAAGAACCTTTTAACATAGCTATCGAAGAATCGGCAAATGATGCTCCTAAAGCTCCTGTTGAAGAATCTCAAAACGAAAAAGCCGCTGCAAACGAGTCGATAAATGAGCCGATAAACGAACCTTTAAAGGAAACATACGACTCTCAAACGGTTGTTTATACCTATGAACCGGTTGTACAAACTCTGACATCCGATAATTTCAGCTTAATCGGCGAATCAGAATATGCGATACGCTCTGATGAATTACCCCAAGATATGCCCAACGATACTCAAAATGAAGATTTGGACGAAATAAACAACAGTATTTTTTCAGGCGTCGAAGATATTGCCGACAGAGCCCAAGAAAATTTTGACGAAGCAAGCGATGTTTGGAATAATATCGTTTTCCAATTGAAAAAAATTAACCGTACAATAAGAAACGAAGAAACAGACGACAACGTCAATAAAATATTAAAAAGAGACAATTTCGAAGTCCATCGCTCCTCAGACATCAAAGAAAGAATCGATGCATTGAGTAAAAAAGGCGCCGTAGTCGCTAATTCGCCCAGAGTTATTTTAGCTATTGCAATGTTAAAAACAAAAGCCTTTGAACCCTATGTCGCTGCGCTCAATGACAGACAATTGGCAAGAATGTTGTGTAACAACTACGGCAACCGCTCATTAACAATGGGTTTGCTTAATATTAAAAATGAATTTACGCCCGAAGAAATTATGATATTGTCTCAAAATTCAACATTTGCAAACCACGTCGTGACGGCAATCTGCTGCAAAGTCCCGACAACGCCCTATGGACAAGAACAAAGAGAATATATGATTAATTGTTTGCATATGGCGGCACAAAGCTGTTGGTTTGACCAAAAATAATTAAAATAAATTTTCAATACCGCATTTTAATTCATAACACAAAACAAATGCGCACTTAATCACTTATCAAGTGCGCATTTTCGATGTTTATTACGATGTTTATTACATTGATTACAAAATAAAAAATCAATAAATTAATTTTGGTTGTTCAGATAAATTGTTTGTTTGGAAAACTTTTGATCCATCGCGGTTCTTGTGACTTCGCGATTAACAAGATTCATCAAACACGTATTTTGAATTGATTTTTCGTATGTCATACAAGCGTCATAGCCGTAATCAAAAGCCGCCCTTCTTTGACACCAGTAGTTTTGGTAGGAAAGAAGCTCTTTTCTGTATTTTCTGCTTAAATTTTTGGTTATATTTTCGCTAATGTAGCATAAATCAAGCCCCACGGGTGCAATTTGTTTCCAATGAAGGTTGTATTTGTCTCTCGGTTCGTCGGGCAAAGTGATTATGTTTCTTTTAATTACGTAATCTTTCTTTACTTTGTTAAATTTAATCGTCAAAACAACTTCGCTTCCTTGTTCGCCTCTAATGTCTTTTACGACATTAGATAATTTTTTCCACCAAACTCTTTTTTTATTCACGGCAAGAATTTGCCCTCCGACAGGCACTCCTGCCATTTGGGCGGGGGTGGATGAGTATATTTCTTCAACAAAGATTTTTTTGTTATAAGGGTCTTGAATTAATTTTGCGCCAATTCCGCTAAACGGGCAGCTTGCGCTTGCTTTTGCGCTAAATGAGATTGTGCAAAATAATGTTACGACAAGCGCGCATAAGATTTTTTTAAACATATCCGTAAAACTCCTTTTTATCTGAATTATCTAAATTATCTGTTTTTATCTGAAAATTATTTTAAACTATTTTAAATCTACATAAAAATTTTATCATATGATTTTAAACCCTGTCAAATCGCCAAGAGAAATACCAAGAGGAGTACCAAGAGAAATAATATATTATTGCTATCTTTAAGGTATTGCATATTTTATACTCCTTACAGATGCTGAATCCGGCACAGGGTAATAGTATAGCAAGAATTAGCCGGGGCTCATTCGCCATTCGTCTGTCGCCTGGGCAATCCGGAGGGTTTTAGATTGGTTTTAATATCATAGTACATCTAAAGATTGCTACGGCGACAATCGTCCTGGACAACATGTCAAGAATACGTGATTTAACGTTACAAGCTAAGAATGGTACGTATTCAAAAGAAGAAATTTCTGCTATGCAAGATGAAGTATCACAACGTATGGCTGAAATTGACAGGGTGTCGAAATCTTCGAAATATTCGCAACT
>CANQLJ010000031.1 GCA_947624685.1 Candidatus Gastranaerophilales bacterium
TTGTTTCAGCATCTGATTAGGTCGAGACTGCACTCTACACGTTTTCGGATGTTCACTTTTCTTTCTTTGTCTCTCAACCGCCGAAATACAAAGAAAGAAAAGTGAACCGAAAAGAAAGAAAGTCCCGGCTTGGTTAGATTCGTTCATTCGTTACGTGCACTAAGTTCGAGCCGACACTCCCACGCATCACTCCGGTGAGGTTTGATATGTTTTTTCTTCACGTGGAGCGCTCCGTGCCGTCTCTCACTAAGTGCACAGGAAAGGCACTATACACAAAACTTTTCCATGTGCACTTAATGAAAGGCAATGCGAAGCACTTGTCTGAGCGAAAGCGAGTTGTGCGAGAGCATTGGCTTGAATTTAGTGCACGTCTTAGAATCCTACATAGTGCAAGCCCTCTTTCTTTTCTTTGCCGTTCGCTTTCTTTTCTTTGATGGGCGCATGAACAAAGAAAAGAAAGCGAATAAATTGATTCCATCAATTTATTAAAAAAATATTTTGACTTTTTAAAAAGAAAGAAAAGTGAACAAATCAAAGAGGAAAGATTACATACTAAAGAGATTGCGGGTCGGAGCCCGCAATGACTCAAACCCAATTTTCTATAACCCATAAACGACAATAAAGTGAAAGGAGAAAAACTTCAAGATGACACAAGCTCTATTTACGTCCATGACCGGAATGAATGCAGGGACGCAGCAAATGACCGTCGTATCAGACAACGTTGCAAATATGAACACAACTGCATATAAAACATCAAGACTGGATTTTCAAGATATCTGGTATTCAACAAAAACAACAGGAACAAATTCAACCCGCGTTTCGGGTGGTACAAACCCGTTTCAAATTGGTGTCGGGGTTAAAGGCGCTTCGATTACAAAAAATTTCCAAGCTTCAAGTACAATCACGACAGGAAGAAACGGCGATATGGCAATCACAGGTGACGGATGGTTCACTGTGGTAAACTCTGACGGCAAAGTGCTTTTAACTCGTGACGGCACATTTTCTCTGGATGAAAACGGCTATCTTTGTACCGCCGACGGTTCAAAAGTCCTCGGAACAGATCAGGGTGAATCTTTAACATGCTGTAATATACCGATTAAAATGCCCGTTGAATTAAAAATCTTTGAAGAAGGTACAAAAGCAGACAAATTAAAAGGCATGAGATGTGATGATCTTAACGCCCTCGGCGAAAGCGACAGCGGTATACGTGGCGGCAACTTCGGCGTTACAATAACCGTTAAAAAAGAAGACGGAACAACATATTCTTTTGATGTTGAAGTAAATGTGGGAGATGACCCCAACAGCACAACCGTAGATGCTCTGGTTAGCAGCATCAAAGGTTCGGATATAACAGTTCCAAACAATCCGCCGAATGATATGAACTTAACCGGAACTGCAAAATTTTCAGACTATTGTACGGTTGAGGTTGAAGACGGTGTAATTTCGTTTGCACCGGTCGGAGGACAAAATGTTCAATCGTTAGATTTTCATACAATTGATGAAAAAGACGGCGGAACAAACTTCCTTGCACTGACTGATTTAGCTTCAATGCCGTTAGTTGACGGAAAATATTCAACAAAAGTCTTAAACGTCGAAGCTACAATCGGAGAAGTTGATGACATATCTTCACCATATACAAAGCAATATGAAGATTTTTCAGTCGGAAAAGACGGGCTTATAACAGTAACATATCAAGACGGCTCAACATTATCCGTTCGAACAAATGAAGACGGTTCAACATATTTCCAATATCAAAACGCACAAGGTATCATAATAAACGACGACCCGATTAATTCAGGTAACGCTTCATTATACGTTGATCCTCATACATTGGTTAAAGCTAACATGCAGCTTCAAATGGCAAAAGTTGTTAACAATGGCGGGTTAGTAGCCGAAGGAAACAACACATATTCCGTTGGCGTTAACGCAGGAAGAGTAATCTATAGTGCAGCAAACACAAACGGTATCGGTGCTGTTGTATCGGGAGCTTTAGAATCATCAAATGTTGACCTTGCACAACAATTTTCAAATATGATTCTTGCTCAAAGGCTCGTTCAAGCAAATTCACAGGTATTCTCGGGCGCAAACACACTTCTTGAAACGCTTGTATACTTAGGAAGATAGATTATAATTTAGCTTTGGTGTCATAAAATAAGCGCCAAAACAATAAAAAGAAGCTTAGTTTCTCTTTATCTAAAATCTAAAAGGCAGAATCAAACAAATGACCCTGCCTTTTTTCTTTTGTGTTTATATTTTTGTTTATTTTTTAAGCTTTTTTAGATTTAATTTCGACTAAAACATCGACAATATTTGGATCCCACTTTGTGCCCGATTCTTGTTTTAAAATTTCAAGCGCTTCTTCATTAGATAGTGCCTTTCTGTGGGCTCTGTCTTGGGTTAAGGCGCAATATGCCCCCGCAAGAGCGATGATTCTGGAACCCAGAGGAATTGAATTGCCGCTCAGGCCTTCAGGGTAGCCTTTTCCGTTATATCTTTCCTGTTGATAATTAATGTAGGGCACGACTTCTGACATAAAATTAATGTTCATCAACAAGTCAACACCGGCGTTTGGCGAATTTTTCAGCTCTTCCCATTCTTGGGCCGTTAATTTGTCTTTTTTTGTAAAAATTTCTTCGCTCAATGTGATTTTTCCGATGTTTTGTAATAACCCCGCGTAATAGATTAAATCGGTCGTTTTTTCGTTTAATCCCATATGATTACAGATTTCTTTTGACAATTGAGCGCAATTATTCGAGTGCGAGCGCTGATATTGGCCTTTGAGGTCTGAAGCATAGGCGAGTTTTTCGACGAAAGATTGCTGTTGATCGCCAAGGTCGCCAATGATAGCCGTCAATTGCGCGCGAAGGTTTTGCAATTCCAAAATAGAAACATTTTCAATCAAAAGTATTCTTTTAACTTCGTCAATCAGCTTTTGCAGCCCCAATGACGTTACAAAAAGCCCCGCCATGTTTTGGATTAAATCGGCATATTCAAATTCCAACGGACGTTCGATTTTTCTTATTATTTCAATTACGCCGATACATTCAAAATTATTTTTCATCGGGAAAAGGGAGATTTGAAGGCCGTCTTTTTCGATTACTTTTTCTTCTTCCGATTTCATAACTTCGTTTATATAGTCGGTTATGTTGTCGTTTGATAATTCTTCGTCGGATGAGCCTTTGTGGTGGAGCGGTTCGTTCTTTTTTGCAAGAAAAATATTACATTCCACAAGACTAAGCATCAATTTGACCGTCTTTGCAATAGAATTATATATTACAAAATCTTCGTTATTTTCAAAACCCAAAAGGCTCAATGTATTATCAATCGAATATATTGAAATGAGCTCTTTAAGCTGGTCTTTGAGGCTTTCTTTTTTGTCTTTTTTGACTTTTGCGCTTTGGGAGATTTTTTGTGCAAATTCGGGATTAATCAAATGTTCCGTCACAAAATCCCCGAGATTTAGCGCGAAAATTTCTTCCAGCGGATCGTCTTCAAGAAGATTTATGCTTCTTTGATATAGTGATGACTTGTTTTCGTCGATTTTTTGCGTCTTTCTCATAAATACCCAACCTGTGCCACTTATATAATACCATATCGGCACAAATTTTTGAAACTGTAGTAAATTTTTTAAAAATTTAAACATAAGTTAATAATTTTTATACTTTAGTTTATGAAAATCGAGGTGGTTTTGTGGAAAAAGGAGGTTTAACGATAAAATAAATATTTGGAACATTTTTTTGATTTTGACGTCATTTAAAATAAAATTTATGATAAAATTTTAAATAGCGTTTAAAAGGGTTGAAGGTTTATGGTTGAAAAAAATTTTGATTGTATTATATTGGGTGCCGGCCCTGCGGGCTTATCAAGCGCCCTATATGCCGCAAGGAGCGGTTTAAAAGTTGCTTTAATTGACACAAGCGCAATAGGGGGTGCACCGAGTAATTATTGCGAAATTGAAAATTATCTCGGGTTTAAAAAAATCCAAGGGTATGAATTATGCGAAAGATTTGAAAATCATATTGATGATTTTAAGGTCGAAAAATTTCCCTATGAAGAAATTCAAAATATTGATTTAATTTCTCCAATTAAAAAAGTTACTACATTAAATTGCGTCTTTAGCGCAAAGACTCTAATCATCGCAACGGGAGCAAAAAATAAAAAACTCGGTATTAAAGGTGAAATTGAAAACATCGGGCATGGGGTAAGTTATTGCGCAGTTTGCGACGGTGCTTTTTATAAAGACAAGACAGTGAGCGTCATCGGGGGCGGAAATTCGGCACTTGAAGAAGCGCTATATTTAACAAAATTTGCTAAAGTTGTTTATTTGATTCATCGCAGAGACACCTTTAGAGCCGATAGCATCATCCAAAAAAGAGTTTTTGAAAATAAAAAAATTAAGCTCGTTTTAAATTCAACGCCACAAGAGATTTTAAGCAATGAAAAAGTCTGCGGGATTAAAATTAGAAATAGTTTGACAAATGAAATTAATACTATTAACTGCGAAGGAGTTTTTCCTTATATCGGCTTAAAACCAAATGTCGAGATGTTTAATGCTCAATTAAGACAGGATGAAAACGGGTTTATCATAACCGATGTTACGATGAAAACAAGCGCGGATGGGGTTTATGCCGTGGGTGATGTTCGAAATACTCCCCTAAGGCAAGTTATAACCGCTGTATCTGATGGCGCAATAGCGGGAGTTGAGGCTTCAAAATATCTTATGAATGAACAAGAAAAATTAGTTAATACATAAAATTGAATATGGGAGAAAAAGCAAATGCGAGCACTGGTTTATGATGAAAAATTGAAATTGGAAAAAAACTATCCGATTCCAACTATCGGGGAGGATGAAGTTTTAATCAAGACAAAAATGGTTGGAATTTGCAACACTGATTATGAAATAACAAAAGGATATATGGGATATAAGGGCGTTTTGGGTCATGAATTTGTGGGAATTGTTGAAAAAACGGGTGCAAACGTCGATAAGAATCTTTTAAATAAAAGAGTTGTGGGGGAAATTAACCTCGGATGCAATAATTGTTCCTATTGCGCAAAAAACCTTCAAAGACACTGCCCGAACCGCTCAACTTTGGGGATTTACAAAAAAGACGGCTGTTTTAGCGAATATTTTTCGCTTCCAAAAGAAAATGTAATAGTTTTGCCCGATGAGATAGATGATATTACAGCGACTTTTGTTGAACCATTATCTGCAGCTTATGAAATAATTGAACAAGTCCATATCAAGCCCGATTCAAAAGTCGCAATATTAGGAGACGGAAAATTGGGGCTTTGTATTTCGCTTGTTTTTAATGCATTGAATATTGATTATACACATATCGGAAAACACCTTGAAAAGCTTGAAATATCAAAAAAACTCGGCGCTAAAACTATGCTTTTAGATGAAATAAATAATGACATAAGAAAAACATTCGATGTTGTTGTTGAAGCGACAGGTTCAAAAAGCGGTTTTGAGACGAGTGCGAGCCTGACTAAGCCTAGAGGAACGCTTGTTTTAAAAAGTACAATTGCAACAAACCCAAATGACGGGGGATTGAATCTATCAGGCATCGTGGTTGATGAAATAACAATCGTGGGTTCTCGATGCGGACAATTTAAACCGATGATAAGATTATTAAAAAAAGGGTTAATTGATGTTAAACCGCTTGTAGATAGCATTTATGAGGTTGACGACTTTGAAGAAGCATTTAAAAGAAATGCCATGAAAAATACTTTAAAAGTTTTAGTGAAGTTTTAGGGGTAAAATTTTAGGGGGCAATTTTTTAGAGCAATTTTTGAGCCGAAAAAACGTTTATATTTATATCATGTCATTGACGAAAAAAATTGGTCATGGTAGATTAAATGTTATCGAATAGTAATTCTTTGCGCAAAGGAGGTGAACAAAATGCCCGAAGTCAGAGTTCGTGAAAACGAAAATATCGAATCAGCTCTTAAAAGATTCAAGAAAAAAATCCAAAAAGCAGGGATTTTATCTGAAATCAAACGCAGAGAAAGATATGAAAAACCTTCAGTAAAAAGAAAAAGAAAATCTGAAGCTGCACGCAAAAGAAAAGTTTAAAATATAAAGACCGCCTCGGGATTGCTCAAGGCGGTTTTTTTAATGCTTATATGAAAGGCATTTCGCTTTTTTATTTATCCTAGCCTCTAAATAAATTATAGCTTTCAACTTCTTTTTTCAAAAGCTCAAAATCATCGATATTTTTGCTTTTTACAAAATCAATTGCGCTAATCCTCGCTTTTTCAAGTATTTCAACGTCATTAACCAAATCCGCAAGCTTAAAATCGGGTAAACCCGATTGTCTTGTGCCCAAAAATTCCCCCGGCCCTCTTAATTCAAGGTCTTTTTGAGAAATTATAAAGCCGTTATTTGTTTTTGTCATTATATCAAGCCGTTTTTTGACTTCGGCATTTTGTGTTTGGGTGATTAGCGCACAATATGACTGGCTTTCGCCCCTGCCGACCCTGCCTCTTAATTGATGAAGCGATGATAGGCCGAACCGCTCCGCGTTTTCTATCACAATTACCGTAGCATTTGGGTTATCGACCCCAACTTCAACAACTGTCGTTGAGACCAAAATATCATAGACGCCTTTGTTAAAATCGTTCATAACGTCATCTTTTTCTTGAGGGGTCATTTTGCCGTGCAACAATCCCACTCTATAATCCTTAAATTCGCCTTCTTGAAGCTTTTGAGCTTCTAATGTTGCAGCTTTAGCCGACACCGTCTCGCTTTCTTCAATAAGAGGGTAGACAATATAGGCTTGGTGCTTAAAAAATATTTCTTTTTTAATCAATTCATAAATCCGCTTTCGCTCCTGCGCGCCTCCCATAGTCGTTATTATCGGTTTTCTGCCTTTTGGGAGTTCATCAATTATACTAACGTCTAAATCGCCATGGAGCGTGAGCGCAAGCGTTCTTGGGATGGGAGTTGCCGTCATATTAAGCATTTGAGGCAATTTTCCTTTGTTTAAAAGCGCGTTTCTTTGTTTGACGCCAAAGCGGTGCTGTTCGTCTATTACAATCATCCCAAGGTTGTGAAATTCAATCCCTTCTTGAATGAGCGCATGGGTTCCCACGGCAACGTGGATTTGGCCGTTTTTGAGGTTGCTTTCAAGTTCTTTTTTGACTTTTGATTTATTTTTGCCCACAATTAGCCCGATACTAAGCCCCAAAGGCAAAAGCCAGGAGGAGAAGTTTTTGTAGTGCTGGCTTGCTAAAATCTCCGTTGGCGCCATAATCGCCCCTTGATAGCCGTTTTCAATTGCGCACAATAGCGCAACACAAGCAACGACGGTCTTACCAGAGCCGACATCGCCCTGTAAAAGCCTTTGCATCGGGTTAGTCGAGTTTAAATCTTCCATAATCTCATCGAGCGCGTTTTGTTGCGCATTTGTTAATTCAAAGGGAAGATTTTTGAGAAATTTTTCAACAAGCCCGCCTTTTTTGATTTTGAGCTTAATTGATTTATTTTTCTTATATTCCTCGCGCTCCAGCATCAAATTTAGCTGCATCGAAAAAAATTCTTCAAAAACAAGGCGGAATCTTGCTCTATCTACTTCTTGTTGATTTTTGGGATTGTGAATGTCAATTAGTGCTTGTTTTTTGCCGATTAAATCATATTTTTTCAAGATATATTCTGGCAGTGGTTCATAAATCTTATCTTGAAATTTTTCAAAAGCGTTATGAATAGCGTTTGTGAGGTTTTTTGGGTTTAAACCTTCGCAGAGCGGATAAATCGCTACAAGATTATTTTTATTAACTTCAAATTCCGCTCCTTGGCCCAGGACTTGGATTTGCGCCTTATCGATGGTAGTCGTGTTTCTGTAATTATCGAATTTTACTTTGCCATAGACTAAAACGACCGAATTTATCGGGTATTGTTTTTTATAGCTTTCGATGATTCTTCGATTGTCCGTTCTTATGAAAAAATTAATCGGGACGTTGCCTGTGGAATCTTTTATGAATATAGAAAAAACGGTCAATTTTTTTGGCGTTGTATAACAATGGACTTTTGAAATTGTACCTAAAAGCGCCACCTGTTCGTCAAATTTGAGGTCTTTGATTTTTGTTTGACCTTGATAATCGATGTATTTCCTCGGGTAAAATTCAAATAAATCTTTAACTTTAAAAATTCCCATTTTGTTAAAAAGCTTTGCCAATTGCGGCCCGACGCCTTTTACAAAATCAATATCTATATCTTCAATTTCTTCTTGAAATTCTTTTTTAGCGGTATTGTTGGCACTTTGGACTTTTGGTTTGATTAATTTTCTTAGTCTTGCAAAAGTTTCAAGAGTTTTTTCTATCGTATATTTTCTGTTAAAAACATCGTCGATATGATAGCTTTCAAAAAGGTTTATTAATTGGGCAATGTTTTGTTTTTCAATTTTGTTGATTTTTTTTAAAACTTCTTTTAGGGTTTTAATCATAAATTTAGAAAAATTCATCGTTTTTCCGTCAAAATTTATGTATTGATATTTAATTTCAAGCGTTGTAGCTTGTTTTATTTTTTCATAAATTTCATCAAAACCCAAAGCAATACCCTATTTTTATTTCTTTAATCTCACAACTTCATAGATATTCATCTTGGAAGCTTTTCCCCGAATCATTACATTATTTATCGTAATTACATCAACAAAAGGCTTTACCCTTTGATATGTCGAAGGCGCAATCAAAAAATTCGTGTTATAGACTTTATTATAATTTTCAATTCTGCTTGCGGTGTTGACCGTGTCACCGATTACGGTATATTCTAATCTGTCTTTTGAACCAATGTTTCCGATAAAAGCGTCACCAGATGAGATTCCGATACCTATATCGATTTTGGGTTTTCCTTCATCAAGCCATTTATCCTGAAGATGTTTGATTTTTCGAAGCATTTTTGAAGCGCAATTAATCGCATCAAGCGCATGGTTGTTTGATTTTTTGGATGTTCCAAAGATAACCAAAACCGCATCTCCCAAAAATTTATTTAAAACCCCGTTATGTTCTTCTATAATCGGCATCATTGCGCTAAAATATTCATTTAATATCGTTGTTGTGATATTAGCATCAAGCGATTCAGAGATTTTGGTAAAATTTCTAATATCGGCAAATAAAACGCTCACATCTTCTCTTTTCCCGCCGGGGGCAATATTGGAAGCATTTTTGACGACATTTTCCACAACATCATTTGAG
Source organism: Candidatus Gastranaerophilales bacterium (assembly GCA_947624685.1). GTDB lineage: Bacteria > Cyanobacteriota > Vampirovibrionia > Gastranaerophilales > Gastranaerophilaceae > RUG14156. The sequence continues at coordinate 9,193 of CANQLJ010000031.1, forward strand.
AGGTATTTTGAAATTGCCTTTTGGATTTTTTCTTTTTTTATGTTTTCAAAAAAATATTTTATTGCGCATAAAACAAGAACAATTGCAGCAAATACTATAAAAATTACGATTTTATTGTTATAAAAAAAATTTAAAATGTCGCTGTTCATAAAAATATTGTATAATTTTTAATCAGATAAGACAACCATTTCACAATTTTTGCAATCAAACTTCAGCGGGTATTTCCTTTTTTCGCTATCAACCAGAAATAATTCTTTATCGCTAATTACTTTTTCACATCCCAAAAACGCACGCTTTAAGCAGTGTTTTGTTCTCATAAGTTCTATTTCTTTTTTTTCTTTATCATCCAAGCTTTCAAATGACCCTTGAACAACGTCGCATCCGCAATAGCTTAAAAATTCTTTTGCTTTTTTATTGTGAACATTTAATTTATAGTTTCCTTTTCCGAGAGGGAATTTTGCAATATCAATTGGTTTAAAGCTTTTAACTTTATATCTTGATAATTTTTTTAAATTCAATTGATCAAGCATATTTCTTCTTATTTCATTTAACTTTGAAACAGGCAAAAAGGGCAGATTTTCTTTATTTTTAAATATTACTTTTTGCGTCATGTAGGGCGTGTCATTTGTTTTGGATAGAGAAATCTTATAATTTTCTTTCATTTTTTCTTTGTCATTTGCAATTTCAAAATCATCTAAAACATATTCGATTTTATTTTTAAATTCGTCATAAAGAACAATTTTATCTTCATAAATTTCAAAAAACACATCTAATTTTCTTGCGGTTTTAGTATTGTTCAATGTTTTTTCAAATTCAACATCACAGTTTCTGTATATTTTTGTGCCGTTAATTATATTTATGTTTTTGTTTGAGAAAATTTTATATCCTTCCTTTGTCTTTTGGCTTTGATTAACCAAAAAGCCCGATAAATCATTATTTTGAACAAAACAAAGCCCGTCTTGAGGGTTTAATTTTTCTTTTGTTTTAATTACAAAACATTTTTCGTTGCTTGAAATAACCTCTCCAATATACTGCCCGATTGATTTTGGGGATGTGAAATTATAGATATTATCTTTTTTGTTAAATAAATAATCGTCGCAAAAGCCTCGATTGAAGCTTTTTTCGAGCATCGGCGAAAAATCGCTGATGACATAACCATGGGAAGTCCTGGGGTAATTTTTTAAAAGATTATGATAAAATAACGTCACGTTTTTAACATAATTAGCGTCTTTCAATCTTCCTTCGATTTTAAAACTTTTTATTCCCGCTTTAGCTAATTTATCGATATGGTTAGATAAATTATTGTCCTTTAGGGATAACAAATATTGATTGTTTGCGATGATTTTATTATTTTTATCAACAAGGGAGAATTTCTGCCTGCAAACTTGGGCGCAATCGCCTCGATTAGCGCTTCTTTTGCCTCTAAAAGCGCTAAAATAGCATTGTCCCGAATATGATACGCAAAGAGCGCCATGGACAAAATATTCAAGTTCAATATCAACATTTTTCTTTATTTTTTGAATTTTTTCCAAACTTAATTCGCGAGCAAGAATCACCCTTTTTATCCCGATATTTTGGAAAAATTTTATTTTTTCAAGGTCTCTGTTGTCCGCTTGTGTGCTGATATGAATCGGAATCGGGGGGAGCTTGTTTTCAAGCGACAACTCTAAAATCCCAAAATCCTGAATAATTATGGCATCCGTTTTAATTTCATAGAGCTTTTGGATTAATTTTTGACATTTTATAAGCTCATCATCATCTAAAATCGTATTTAGCGTTACATAAACTTTAACATTAAAAAGATGCGCGTAATTAATTATTTTTTCAATATTTTCAATAGAATTTGAGGCGTTTTTTCTTGCGCCAAAGTCACTTGCACCGATGTAAATAGCATCAGCGCCCGAATTTATTGCGCTAATTGCGCTTATATAATCTTTTGCGGGGGATAAAAGTTCCAGTTTTTCCATAGTTTTTACCAAAGGTTTTAATTTAATAAAGGCCGAAAATAGCTGTTTTTGGCTTGTTTTCGACCTTTTAATTTGACAGTAAGGCTTTTTAAGCTAAAATATCTAACTTTGTGCCATGTCTTAATAAAGAACGTGTCTCATTGCAATTGATGTTTAATTTTTCCCCGCAAGGTTTACGGCATGCGTCATTGTAAGCTTTTTGGGAATTTGTTGCAATCGGGTTAGACATTCTTGTTGTGCCTGCTATTGCTTTAAGTGGTGGTATCATAACTTTACCTCCCTTAACACACTTACGGCTGTATTATACCATGTACAATAAAAATCCTCAATTAAAAAATTTGCGTAAATTAAAAAATTTTTTACATTTTAGATAAATTAATCAATTCGCACTTCGCTATTTCATAGTCGGCTTTGTCTGATGCGTCTTGAATTAAATAATTGTTTATCTTGTCATTAAGGCTTATTGCCTTATCCGTCATTGCATCCGTCCCTTTGATATAGGCTCCTATGTTGATTAAATCTTCGTTTTTGGCATAACTTGCCAAAAGATTCCTTATTTTTCCCGCAGCTAAAATGTGTTCATCATCAACAATATTGTTCATGACCCTTGAAATGCTTGCTAATACATCAATTGCGGGGTAATGGTTTTTATGCGCTAAAGCGCGAGAAAGCACAATGTGCCCGTCTAATATACTTCTTGCGGCATCGGCAATGGGTTCGTTCATATCGTCCCCTTCGACTAAAACCGTGTAGAGCCCCGTGATTGTACCAAATTTATTTGCTCCCGCGCGCTCTAAAAACTTTGGCAAAAGCGCAAAAACGCTTGGCGTATAGCCTCTTGTGGCGGGAGGTTCGCCCACTGCGAGCCCAACTTCTCTTTGCGCAAGCGCAATTCTTGTCACGCTGTCGAGCATAAAAAGAACGTCTTTTCCTTGATCTCTAAAATATTCCGCAATCGCACAGGCGACAAATGAAGCTTTGATTTTAACTAACGCCGGCTGCTCGGATGTTGCACAGACAACAATTGAGCGTTTCATGCCCTCTTCGCCCATCGTTTGTTCGATGAACTCTCGAACTTCCCTTCCACGCTCGCCGATTAATGCGATGACGTTAATATCGGCAGAAGTGTTTTTGGCAATCATCGCAAGTGTAGTTGATTTTCCGACGCCCGAACCTGCAAAAATCCCGATTCTTTGGCCTTTTCCGATTGTATTTAATCCGTCAATCGCCCTTAGGCCAAGCGATAACACTTCATCAATCGGCTTTCTTTCCATCGGGTTAATTATTGCGGCATTTGTGGGGTAATATTCATCAGCTGTTATCTCGCCTTTATTATCTATCGGATTTCCGAGGCCGTCTAAAACCCTTCCTAAAAGAGCATTTGAGACTTTAACTTTCATGCTCGAACCCGTGTTAATGACGGTCGCCCCGGCTTTAAGACCATCAATAGGCCCCAATGGCATTAAAAGGATACAATCTTTTCTGAACCCCACAACCTCGCTATAGATTATATTTCCCTCTGTTATAATGTGGCATAAGTCGCCTATGGAAGACGTCGGGCCGTCGGCAACGATTGTAAGCCCGATTATTTCTATAATTTTACCTATCTGTTTAATCGAATCGGTATCGTTTATAATTTTGTTTAAATCATTCAGTTTCATCTTTTTCAATATCTTGATTTTGCTCTATTTCAAGGTTTTGGGAAGCGTCATAAACATTTGTCATTATAACATCCAATTGCCTCATAATTGAAGCGTCAAATCTGGTTTTCGGGTTTTCGATGATAATCGTATCGTCGCTATAGCGGTTGTTATAGCTTATTGTGAAATTTTCATACTGTTTAAAATCGTCAAAATTCAATTCAATCTCATTATTGAGCGATTTTTTCTGAAGCTCGAAAAGCAATTTTGCATATTTTTCGCTCAAAATTATATTAATGTTTTCTTTGTCATCCAAAAGATGAATCGTCTTTTTTATAATGTCATCAAGCGTTTTTGGGTCTATTTCTTTTAAAAGAATTTTCCCGCAGATATTGTTTACAAGCTCCAATACATCATTATTCAAGGATTTGAGGATTTTTTGCTTTAGGATAAATTTTGATTTTACAAATTTATCAAAATCTTCGATTTTTTCTTCAAGCTCGCTATGTATCTTTTCAAGACCGTCTTTATATCCTTCTTCATAGCCGCGATGCGCTTCTTCTATCGTTTTTTTCTCAATTTCATCTTTGGAATTTTTAATTAATTTATCCGCCTCAATTTGAGCATTGGCGATGATTTTTTGGCTGATTTCATTTGCTTCGTTTTGGGCATTATTTATTATCTCGTTTCTGTCGGCTTCGATTTTGCTGCCTGCCTCATCAAGCATCTTTTGAGCCTTCAAATTTGCTCTTTTTAAAATCTCGCTTGCTTCCAAATTAGCCCGCTCGAGAGTCAAGCGAATCTCTTTTTCTTCAAGATTATTGATTTCATCTTCTTTTGAAGGTTCTTTTTGTTTTTTGTTTTTTGTTTTTGGTTGATTTTTTCCGACTTCGACGACCAGTTCATCGTCGTCAAAGTTGATTTTATCTAATTTCAGCTTACTCAATTAATTCATCCTCTTGTTCGCCGCGGTAGATGGTTACTTCACCAACTGCTTCAAGCGCTTTAATTATGCCGACAATTTTAAATTGAGTTTTTTGGACTTCTTTTGTTCGAACAGGGCCCATGTATTCAATATCTTCAAGCAACACGCTTTGGGCACGCTCGGACATATTTTTGAGAATCTTTTGTTTGACTTCTTCCTTGGCCCCCTTAAGAGACGTTGCAAGGTCTCTGGATTCAACTTCGCGGAGAACTCTTTGAATAGACGCGTCATCGAGTTGGACAATATCTTCAAATACGAACATCAAGCTGCGGACGTTTTCGGCCAATTCCGGCGTTTCGACTTCCATCATCTCGATAACGTTCTTTTCTGTTGCCCTGTCGGAGCTGTTTAAGATATTAGCAAGAGTTTTAGCGCCTCCGGCTTTAGAGAAGTCTGAAGCGACGACATTAGAAAATCTCGATTCGACGATTTTTTCGACTTCCGAAATGACATCGGGGTTTGTCGTTTCCATTTGCGCAATCTTTAGGGCAACCTTGTGCTGAATATTCGGAGCAAGACGATTCAAGACTTTCGCCGATTGTTCGGGCTTTAGATATGCCAAAATCAGCGCGATTAATTGGGGGTTTTCGTTTTGAAATGACGTCGCCAATTGAACCGGGTCTGCTTCATTAAAAAACTGAAAAGGATTTGAATTTAAAATAGTGACCAAACGGTTTAAAATGTCGTTTGCTTCGGCCGACCCATAGGCTTTTTCGAGCAATTCCCTGGCATAAGCCATACCGCCTGCGGCAAGCATCGATGAAGCTTGGAAAACCGCGTGAAATTCATCCACTATCCCTTCGATTGCTTCTTGGGGCAGTTTTGACATCCCCGCAATTTCAAGCGTTATCTGCTCGAGCGCCGCATCATCTTCTATATTTTTCATAATCTCCGATGCAGCAGCCGGCCCCAGCGTGATTAACAGTGCGGCAACTTTTTGAGTCGGTGTCATTTGTTCTAAACGTACGTTATTGGCCATTTTTTCTTTCTCGTTTTATTCTTTTATGTATGAAGTTAAGATTCTTGCGGCTTCTTCGGGATTTTCCATAACGGAATTTATTATTTCATTCTTTTTCTTGTCTAAAACCGAAGTAAACTGCATATTCTGTTGATAAAAATCATCAGTGTTTGTTTGGTTATTTTGCAAAGCTAAATAAGGGTCAAAGCTTGGCAGACTGTTGTCATCTTCCATATCTTCAAGGGTGTCAGTGGGTTTTGGTTTTTCCCTAAACATATTTCCAAAGCTATTTAATGCCAAAAATCCAAGCAGGAAGATGAATATGACAGGAGAGACGTTTTTAAATATAAACATCAAAACTTCCATCACAAATTCGCGTTGTTCTTTTTTGTTTTGTTCAATTTCAAGCGTTTTGTCAATTCCTGTGAATTTAAGGCTCGAAACACTAACCACATCGCCTCTTGAAGCATCCATTCCGGCAGCTGCCATAACGAGGTTTTTAATTTCTTCTTTTTCTTCTTCCGTTAAAATCTTATTAACCGCAACCGCAACACTCATCCTAACGACCGAACCCGGTGCATAGACGACTTGTTTGACTTCTTTTGTAACGGCGTAAGTTGTTGCGGATTTTTCTTTTTCATAGCTTAATTTCCTTGGGTCGGCTGCATTTTTGGCATTTTCGTCGTCATAGTAGTTTGTCGTTTTGGCAGGCGTTTGGTTTAAAGGAAGATTGGTCACATTTTGCTGTACCGCCGCATTTTGCTGCGCAAGCTGGTTTTGGGCTTGTTGTTGGGGCGTTTGGGTGCCGTTTGGCTCTTGATTTGGATTTTGCGCAATGTTTTGGGCGATGTTGTTCATCTCGTTTTGGGCGGTTCTTTGCGCTTCGAGAGTTGATGGCGCTTGGGTTTGGATTGATTTTTCATAGTTTGGAAGTCCTTTTGGATTGGAATAGACTTCTTTTTCGCCTTGTTGGGCTAATATAACGCCCGCGTCCGTCTCTTTGTTGGGGCTATAGCTTTCAATTGTCGCTCTTGTTTGATTAAAATCCATCACACTTGAAACTTGCACCGATACGTTGTCTTTGCCCATTATCGTTTCGAGGGTGTCTTTGATTTTTTTTGCCGCTTCTTTTTCAAAATTGCTTCGATAGGATTGCATGTCGGAAGAATTTTTTGAAACATCGTCGGATAGGACATTTCCGAATTGGTCTGTTAAAAAGACTCTGTCATTTGTCAAACGGGGGATTGAATAGGCGACAAGGTTTTTAATAGCCAGAATTTGGCTCGCTTTGAGCTTCACTCCGTCATCAAGAATTAAAACAACGCTTGCCGAAGGCTCAGTGTCTTGGTCTGAAAATATCGAGCGTTCCGGTTCAGCCAGTTGTACTCTTGCTTTTTTGACGCCATTGATTTTCTCTATCGAGCGGGTCAATTCCCCTTGAAAAATTCTTTGTTTTGTTAATTTATTTTTAAAATCAGTCGAACCTAATTGTAAGTCGTCTAACAGCTCAAAACCGCCCGAACTGTCTTGTATGAGGTCATTTTGCGCAACAAAGAGCCTTAGGTCTTCTTTGTCTTGATTTCGAACAAGAATCGCAGTTTTGTCTTCGGAAATTTTGTAGGCATAGCCGCTTTTTTTGAGGCTTTGAGATATTGCATTGACGCTTTCTGCCGATAGGTCGGTATATAAAGCTGTCCAATTCGGCTCTGTCGCTTTAAATATGAAAAATACACCAATTACGACCATCGCAACAATGAGCGCCGCGATTGAGAATTTTTGGTTGATGTTTAGCTTTTGCCAGAGATTTTTTATGTCTTCAACTATTAGTTTTAAATGTTCGTTCACTGATTTTTTAATCCAATACTAATTTTATCCAAGCAGATATTGCTCCCCAATAATATGATATACTATTAGAATTGTATTTCAAGCTTGTAAAGATATGTGAAGAAATGTAAATAAATAAAATATATCAAGCAATTATTTAATCAAAATATACTTTATATATATGTAAGACATAATCTAATACCCCTTTAAAAATTTACCCACACACACAAAACACACTATACAACTACTTTCTAACACACTACTAACCAATTTACACAGGGAAATCAAGCAAAAAGATTTTTCAAGCCCTTCTTTTAATTTAAGAAGGGATTTTATTATGTGAAAAACTGCGTCATAACTGATTATTTCTTCTTTTTTCATTTCTTTGTTTTGGGCTTAAATTCGTAATTTATGCAATATGGCGTGTTTTTCATCATTTCGTTGATATTTTGCATATTTTTGTCATACAAAATGACCAACATCCGCTCGTAATAATCTTTTCCGAGGTCTTTATAAAAAAGCTCATAATCATTTTCTTTGACAATCTTTTTGAGTTCTTTTTTAGCACTTTTTCCTTGTTTAATAATGTCTTTAACCGGTACATCCTTTTTATATGCTTGGTAATAGGCACGTTTGCCTTCTTTTGTTTCCATGCAATCAATACCTTCAAGCCTTGCACGGGTGTAATATTGCTCACGCCAAACATAGACAGTGTCTCCATCTATGACACCTTTGATTTTAATTGGTTGGAGGTTGTCTGCGTTGGGGGGATTTACTATGCTATCACCAACTTTCAGCGAAGTTGCGGCAAAGGATGAAATGACGGCTATGCAGAAAAATAATAATGATAATAGAATCTTTTTCATAGTTTAAAATTTGGTTATAAAATTTGTCATAAAACTCCCGACTTTGGAACTTTATAATAATATTATAGACACAATAAAAGAATCAACACAAGTCTATTACAATATGCGTTTAGCTTTAGGTTTAGAGTGCGGCTAACCCCCTGAGTTTATGCTATGATGACTATGTTACTAATGTATTTTTAGGAATAAGAATGTTATCTGATGATACTATTAAATTTATTGCTTCAATATTTTGTGGAGATATAGAAGAACATTATACATACAAAAGTGGTCCAATGCTTGTAAGATTTTTTAATCAGCATTTTAGCCATAACGATACCTATGGTCCAGGGTTTCCTTCTCGCTGGAGATATGTATTTGACAAAATAGTCTATTTTTTAAATTCAAATACATTTGACAAATTTTTAAATATAATACTTAGTCAAGAATACATTATGACGGACAAGCAATGTTCTTTAGTTGAAGCAGCAACAAGAGCTGAAAATATTTTTAATGAGTTAAATAAAAGACTTAAATCTAACTCTTATAAGATAACTAAAAATGGTAAAGAATATCATTTTGTGCATGAAAATGATGACCTTGTTTTTATTGGCTGTGGTGGATTTGCAAATGTATATCTACAAAAATCTACTGGGTTAATTATCAAAAAATTAAAAGAAGATTTTTTAACGAATAAAGCAATTAGAAGCCGCTTTAAAAGAGAGTTTAAGATAACTAAGTCTCTATCTGATTTACAAAATATTATAAAAGTCTTTAGCTTTGATGAGAACGAATGCTCATATACAATGGAAAAAGCAGAAACAACACTGGAAAAATATATTCAAGATTCAACCATTTCAGACGATGTAAAAATAAAATGTGTAAAACAAATTTTAAAATTGTTTAAGGAAGTGCATAATAAAGGTATAATTCATAGAGATATTAGCCCTAATAATATTTTTATTTTAGGCGGTATTTTAAAGGTTGCTGATTTTGGGCTTGGTAAAGATTTAAATATGTTTACTTCTCATCAAACATGTTTAACAAATTCAGTAGGACAGTTAAGATACTGTGCACCTGAACAGTTCATGCAATTAAAAGATGGTGATAAGCGTAGTGATGTTTATTCGCTTGGCAGATTATTGAATTTTATAATGACCAAGGATTGTAATAATTCACATCATATGTTTCGTATTGTTTCAGAAAAAGCAACTAATCAGAACTCAGCTTTTAGATTTACAGATGCAGGAGCAATGTTAACCCAAACAGAAAAGACCTTAGCTTATCATGAACAAAAAAATAACGAACAAAGAGTTTTGAATAAAATTAATCTAGGCAGACATGATGAAGAAGTTGATTTGTATATTTCTGAATTAACTAATGATAAATTATGTAGGCTGGTTATTGATAATGGCAAAAATGTAATTCCAATACTTATTAAATATATGGAGCAGAGTGATAATAATGCTAACCATATCATACAGGGAATTGAAAGTGAGTTTAGAAAACAATGTAATTACTTTGAAAGCTATGACCCTATTGCAGGCTTTGCATATGAAATTTTAAAAGTTGACCATATCTCTTTTGTTGTTAAAGAACTCGCCGCAAACATCTTAAAAGAAATAGCATATGATATTAATAGATATACAGCACAACGCTTAATAGAAGCTATTCTAAAATATGGCATAGAGCCAACTTTGGAAGAACTTTTGCACATATAGTTCATATGTTAAAATGTTATACAATAAACAACTATAGATTTATAAAAAGCTTTTTTAAATAGTTACTTTAGAATCTTTGATAAAAACAATATTTCGCCGGTCTAATATCTATTACTCAAAAAAAATAAAAAAATAAAAGTATTAATTATACTAATTAGCTAGATATTGTAATATTTTTCACCCTATTTGAATATAAAAAAAGGG
>CANQLJ010000032.1 GCA_947624685.1 Candidatus Gastranaerophilales bacterium
TCCTGCCAAGGGTAAACGCCCGGTAGCTGTGTTCCAAGCGGATAAGCGCTGAAAGCATATAAGTGCGAAGCCCACCATAAGATGAGATCTCTCATAGCATAAGCTAGTAAGTCCCGTCGCAGAACACGACGTTGATAGGATGCAGATGGAAGTTTGGCAACAGACGTAGTCGAGCATTACTAATCGGACGAGGGCTTTTCCTGAAACTTAAGGAAAATTTTTTCGTGCAAAATTTGTTTTTTGCCGAAAAAATTGACTGGGCCTTAGAATGTGAGCTCGTGATGGCGTTGCGTTGAGCAACGGCGGACAGAGCGACACTGGACTAAGACCAAAACCTGAATGAAGCGAGCCATAGTGCGACGCACTTGGCGAGCAAAATGAAGGCAAAAGTGTGCGAAGCAACTGCACAGCGATGCGTTGAGCATCGGTGGGCTGTTGCGTAGTCCTTACCATGCCGCCGTTGCGACCGAAGCGTAAGCGTAGGGAGCGAAGCAATCTTTGATTGCCCAGGCGGAAAACAGCTGACGAATGAGCCTAGCCAGACTTGGCTTGGCGAATGAAGTCAGATGCAAAGGTGTGTGATGAATTTGCACGGCGTTGCGTTGAGCAACGGCGGGCTAATTCAAACCGTACCATGGCGACGTAAGAGTTTTACGAAGTAAAACTCCACAGGAGCAATGCGGTAGCCAGGGCTCCCAAACGAGCTTTCGTTGATGCTTTAGTCGTAGTTGAGCGACAGCGAAACGTACGAATAAAGTATGCGCAGATTGCTTAAGAAAATCCGACGTTAGTCGTGATTTTCAAGCAAGCCAGCTGAAAGCGGTAGCCAGGGTGAAATTAAGCACACACAATAAGGTTATCAAATTTTATCATTGTGCAATTTCCAGCGTACGATGTTGTTGAAAAACAGCATAGAACAAGTTTGCTGGTGATAAAGAGAAAGGAAACCACCCGTTCCCATCCCGAACACGGTCGTAAAGACTTTCTTCGCCGACAATACTCGGAGGGTAGCCTCCCGGAAAGATAGGTCGTTGCCAGCTCCATATTTAAAAAAAAGAGAATTGATTAAATAAAAGTCAGTTCTCTTTTTTCATGCATTTTTTTATTCCCCTTTTTTCCATTTCCACGCATTTGCTTATAAAGATTTCCGTCGCTGACAATACTCAAAGGTTAGTCGCACCCCTCAAAGATAGGTCATTACCAGCTTCATATTTACCAAAAGAGAACTGATTAAATAAAAATCAGTTCTCTTTTGGTATTCATATACCCCGTCATTGCGGGCCCCGACCCGCAATCTCTAAAGTATGTAATCTTCACGTTTTTGGATGTTCACTTTTCTTTCTTTGTCTCTCAAGCGCCGAAATACAAAGAAAGAAAAGTGAACCGAAAAGAAAGAAATTCCCGGCTTGGTTAGATGTGGAATACGTTACGTGCACTAAGTTCGAGCCAGCACTCTCGCGCATCGCTCCGATAAAGTTAGATATAATAATTCTTCACGCAGAGCGCTCCGTGCCGTCTCTCACTAAGTGCACAGAATTTTTCAGATGCTTAGAATTTCCACACCCAAGTAAACAGTCATGCTGAACTGACTAGAAAATAGCGCAAGCGTTATTTTCTGTTCTCTGTGAGCGTTTCAGCATCTGAGGAGTACGGAATTGTATATTTTATTCTTACATTGGTCAGACCCCGAATTAATTTCGGAATTTTATCCGGTTTTATTAAGTTTTGTAAATGGGAGCTATTACAATAAATTCCGCTATTTATAGCCTATTTATTTTTTGCATTTTAGTAAATTAAGCGAAATTTTTTTGCTTTTTATTTTTAAATTATTAATTAAAAACAAAAAGGAGGAATTAAATGCAAGTAAACAACGCTCAACCATTAACCGAAGTTGGAACACCAAATATATCTCAGGCAACTCAGCCGCAACAAACTTCTTTAGATAAAGAGTCTCCGGCTGATAGTTTTGAATGCTCGGCGAAAAATAATGTAAATGTAAGAACTAAGGAAGAAAAACAAGAAATAGTTTATAATGCCAGAAAAAAGTCGGCCGGATGGTCGTGTTTGTTTGGCATTTTTGATACCGTATATTACGGTTTGCGCTCGGATAAAACAGTTGCAAAAAGGTTTGATTTAGATCCCAAGGAAGATAAAGATTTAATTAAAACAATAAAAAGAGAACAATTGAAATCGACACTTCCCGCAGGGATAACTTCTCTGCTGGTCCCCATACACCCTATAGTTGGCGGTATATCATATTTATGTTATAAAAATTCCAATCCGGATAAAATCGAAGTCTAACTGAGCCTATAAGCCCCCACAATATGCTTCAACACTCATTTTTAGGTTCATCTTAATGAATTTCAAATGAGATTTGAAGCGTCATAACGTTATGGTGCGCTTGAGAGACAAGGAAAAATGCGCAAGCCGAGGCTCCCAGGCGGAAGCGATGAGCTTTCGCCGGAGCTGTACGATTCCGCCGTAGCAATCTTTGATTGCCCAGGCGGAAAGAAAAGTGAACAAATAAAAAATGACTATATTATCCACCCGTCATTGCGGGCTTTACAAAGCGAACAGGCGAGGAACGAGCCTTGTGAGCCTGTATCCGTAGGCGAAGCCGAAGGTGACCCGCAATCTCTTCACCTTGGATATAATATTCCTCATTGCAGCTCTTTGGAGATGAGAAGCTTAGTGCGGATGGGGTTACGTTCCAGGTTGGTGCGAATTCTGCCGATGACAACACCATCCAAGCGGACAAAGCATTGTTTGCGGAAATTAGCTTCAAGGGTCTGACAACGTACAAAGTGCCAAAAGAAGCTGATGGCGGCGACACAACATACAAGGTTGGAAAAAACGAAGACTTCAGCCTGGTTAAAATGTACAATACGAAAGAGGGTGCTGAAAAAGATGATGAAGTGTTTAAACCGGATGGTGTTACTGATGAAAATAAATTAGAAAATTCCCAAGATGCATTTGCGTTGGCGCCGGTTGATGTTGGATGGGGCTTGAATAGCTAATTACGCTATCGCCTAACCCGTGAAAATTTAGAATGTAAGCGTTATTTTCTGTCCTCTGTGAGCGATTCAGGGTCTCTTCGCTTTGGATATTTCCCTCTTTAGAGATTGCGGGTCGGGGCCCGCAATGACGGGTGCTTTTTGTGGGGTTACTTATCCTGGTCAGATGCTGAAACACTCACGCAGATCTGAAAATTACGCTTGCGCTATTTTCTAGTCAGTTCAGCATGACAGCGTAATGGGATGCAGGGATTCTATACAAGTTCTTTACCTGGTGTGGCTCCTGAGCGAATCAAAGATTCGCACGTCGCCGTAGTCCAGATTCCGCCCTGTCCGCCAGACCTCAACGGTCTGCCGTCACGGGCTCCACATCCTTATGCGGAAAACTTCATTCGCCAAGCCAAGTCTGGCTAGGCTCATTTGTTTTCCGTCCCTAAAACGGACGGCGGGCGGGGGATTGGGTAGAGCGTTTGGGCGCTTTGCCGTCGCTTATGATTGCTTTATCGTTTTCTTTAATTTCTTTTGAAATAATCTGCGTTTTCTCATCATCGCTCAACCCGAGCTCAATATCGAATCTTTTGGGCCCTTGTTTTGTCAAAATCCAGATACCTTGGTTTTTGTATTTTTGGTTACTGTCGCTGGGGCTGAATTTGAGCGCTTTATTGTCTACGCACAAGACGTCTTTGACCTCGCCCACGATGATTGAGACGTTTGTGCTCATGCCGGGGATGACAAAGCCTTCGGAATTATCGACTGAAACGATGACTGTATAGGTTACGACGTTATTTGTGGTGGTCGAAGCAAGGCGAACCTGCGTGACTTCGCCTTCAAATTGCATATCTTGATAGCCATCGAGCGTGTAGATTGCCTTTTGGCCGACTTTGATTTTTCCAATATCGGCCTCTGAGACGCTTGTTTCGATTTGCATTTTTGTTAAATCTTTAGCGACTTCAAATAATGTCGGGGTGTTAAAGCTTGCTGCAACCGTCTGTCCGACATCGACCGCGCGGGAAATGACCGTACCATCTACAGGGGAGATGATTTTAGAATATCTTAAATTGGTCAAATTGTTCTCCAACGCTGCACTTGAAGCGCTCACTTCCGCCTTAGCCGAATCAAGCTCTGCTTTTGCCTGAAGATAATTTGCCTGCGCAAGCTCTACGTCGTCTCTTGAAACATAATTTTTTTGATAAAGGTGTTTATATCTTTCATAGTTATTTTTCTTATAATTCAAAGTCGCTTGAGCCTTTGAGAACGTGGCTTTTGCGTTATTCAACTTTGCGCTTGACTGATCAACATTGGCTTGAAACAAGCTGGGGTCTAATTCGGCAAGCAAATCGCCTTTTTTAACGACGGAATTAAAGTCTACGTATATCTTTGAGACGGTTCCCGAGACTTGAGTACCGACGGCGATTGTGTTAATCGGTTTAATTGTGCCCGAAGCTTCGACATATTGCGTGATTGTGTGTTTTTTGATTTCCTTTGTGATATATCTTTGTTGAGCCTTGCCTTTTAATAAAACAACGCCCAAAACGACCAATATTACTGCAATTGCCGCAATGATTATATATCTTTTTTTCATTTGACCCCCATCGATTTTAATAAGGTTTCTCTTGCCACATTATAGTTAAACACAGCTTCAACAAAATTTAACTGCGAATTGTTATAATTCGTCAAGGCATCTTGAAGTTCGACATAATTATTAAGCCCGACGGAGTATCTGCCGTCAGCCAGTTCGAAGTTTTCTAGTGTCGCCTTAACTTTCATATTCATCAAAGGAATTTTCCTTTCCAATTGGCGCATATTAACGTAATTTGTCTGAACTTGCCAGAATATATCGGTTTTTGCGATATTTATGTTATGAAGAGCAATATCAAGGTAGCTTTCGCCCTCTTTGATTTGATAGTGGATGCCGTAAGGATTAATTGAACCTAACCCCATGCTAACACCCAATTGCAGAGGGCTTTGATAGTTATTATTTTCGCTTCTGTTATATCCCCAGGTCAAATCCGCCGACAATTCGGGAGCATATTGCCTTTTTATTGCTTTTAGAGATTCTTCTTGGACTTTAGCGAGCATCCTGTTTGATTTTAAATCGGGACGAAGCTCAAGCGCCTGTTCGACTGCTTCTTTTTTGGATATTGCAAACGGCGTAAATTCAAAGTTTTGGATAATGTCATTATGTTCAATACCCGATGTCAACATAATCATGCCGTCTTCATTTTTCTTAAATCCGCTTCCCGAGGGCTTAATCGTGTTTAAGCCTTCAACTTTTTTTCTGTAATCAACTTTTAAAAAACCAAAGTTTTCGGTGTTTTGAACGATAAAAGGCGTATCCCCTTCATAAAACATCGAATTTTTAAGGTTGATTAGGGCGACTTGAAGCTCATTTTGCGCTTCGACAAGCTGGATTTTGGCGTCGGTTAAATTAACCTGCGCGTTGACGACGTCAATTTTCGATTTCAAACCTTCGTCAAACATCGCGCTTGTTCTTTCATAGTTTAGGTTTTGGATTCTGACGTTTTGTTCATAAATATCCAATCGCGCTAATGCCGACAAAACGCGATAGTAGTTGATTTTGACGTCATAGACGATATTTAAAACGTCATAATCATAGTCATATTGGCTCGATTCGACGTCATATTTTGCCATATTTATTCTGGCGGTTGTTCTTCCGAAATCCCAAATCATCTCTGAAATTCCGACGTTAAATCCGCCGCTGTTGCTGTCGGTGTGGAAGCTTGAAGATTTTGTGTCGCTGTGGTTATAGCTCACTCTGCCTGTTAATCTTGGGGCATAGTTTGCGCGCGCTTGGTTAATCGTGCTTTGTGCGGCTTTGATTCTTTCTTTTGATACCGCCAAATTCGGATTATGCGATAGCGCATAATCAACACAGTCATCTATTGTCATAACACTCATCAGATGAAAAGGCGTTTTTGGCTTTCCTTCTTGGACTTCGGGGAGCTTAATTTCCTGTACCCGAAGCTTCTTTTTTTCTTTTTCGAGCCTCTTTTGTTCCTTTTCTTGCTGCTTTTGAAGCTTTATTTGTTCTTTTTGAGCTTTTTTGTTCAATTTTTCTTCATCGTTATTTTGTTTTTTGAATTTGTCAAAAAAGCTTGTCTTACTGTCTTTTTCGACGTTCTGTTCAACATTTCGGATAGTTCCCGAGGCTTCATTTGGAGCTTTTGTTTCTTCAATTGCAATAATATTTTGATAGGACAAAAATATCATAAGCCCCGCCAAAAGCGAGAAAAACACCCTTTTTTTGATTTTAAAATCTTTTTTATTTTTTTTCTTTTTCATCAAATACATCTTTTAGCCAATCTTTAATTATATATTAACATCAAAACAAAATAAGTTTTAACTATTCGTCTTGGTTTGTTTCGTTTTGAGAATTTTTTGGATTTTGTTCTTGCGAGTCTTGTTTATTGCTTTCAATTTTGACATTTTCATCCGCAGGCTTCAATTCAATATCGTCTTGTTTTTCAGTTTTATTGTTTTTTAAGACGTTTAAAGCGTTATTGCTATTGGGGTTTTCGTCTTTTTGCGAAATGCCTGACGCTTGGGCTTTAGAATCAATTTCTTTATTTTCATCAACCCTAAAATAATATGAATCATCCCATCGCATGTCGATATATTTTATTTTTTCTTTTCTTTTCTTTGCTTCGACCAAAAGCGAGGCGATGTATTTTGCCCTCGCAAGCGAAGAATCGTTTATCTGCCCAAAGCGAATGAGATATTCTTGAAGCATGATATATGCGTCTTCTTTGCCGTTTTCTTGATTTCGAAGGTCGATGTATTGTATTTGCTGGTTCGAATACGTTTCAATTGCTTTTGTTAATTTAACTATATCTTCGACTCTTTTTTTGTCCCAAACCTCATCCACGCCGTTTCTAACGCCATAGGTGAGGAGTTTTTTTGCTTTAATCGAAGGATTAAAAGGCAAATAGTCATGGTCAATTAAAACGCCATCCGTTGTAAGGGCGGAATTAGGCTCAGATTCTAAATTCGGCGTTAATAAAAACGCGGGCGTGCGCTCATCAAGCGTGATAACAAGCCTTGCCGGGAACCAATAGCGTCTGACATAGACTTTTTTGACGGGGCTTAATTTCGATATATTTTCTTCCAATTCCTTTGTGTCGAGTCTGAAAATCTGTACATTGGGTAATTGCGTCTGGCGAATCATATCAATTACTTTATAGCTTGGGGTGATGAGGTTCCCTTGGATTTTTAAGACGCTTGGGTCTGCCTGAGAGAGCTTTTCTTGGTCAATGTACCATTGGGGCATATTAATTATATATTTAATTAAAAAAGCGATAATCAAAATTAAAATAAACGACAATAAAACCCGCATCCTTTGAAGCATCACACGATTTGCGGCAATCTGCCTTTTGATTTTGTTGACTTTCAATCTTCTTTTTTGATAAAGTAAGCCCAAAACTTATCGCCCCTTATTCATTTTGCTTAATTTTATTTTATTTTTTTAGGTCTGCGGTCTTTAAAATTATCTCAACCAATTCGTTATAGCTTATCCCCATGGCATTTGCTTGTGCAGGTAAATCAGAGACGTCGGTCATGCCGGGGTTTGTGTTTATCTCTAATATATATGGTATGTTATTATATATTAAAAAGTCAACTCTAGATACACCCCTGCAAGAACACGCTTTATGCGCGGCAATTGCCAATTCTTGTATTTTTTTTGTTAAATCTTCATCAAATTTAGCGGGCAAAATAAATTCCGTCATGCCTTTTGTATATTTTGCTTCATAATCATACCAGTCGGTTTTTGTTTTAAAAGAAAGTATGGGAGTGGCAAATGTTTCTGTTTCGCCGTTTTCTTTTTCTCTTTCTAAGACGCCGACGGTAGCTGAAGTTCCTTGATAATATTCTTCAATTAATATTTCATTATCGCATTTTAGCGCAATTTCCATTGCTTCATTAAGCTTATCAATTGAATCAACTTTTGTCATGCCGATTGACGAACCCTCACAGGCGGGTTTTATTATTATGGGGAAATTTAATTCTTTCACCTTTTGCCTGTAATTATCTTTTGTGACGTTTACGGATTTAATCAAAGGCAGGTTTTCGCTTTTGAGGACTTTTTTTGTCATGATTTTATCCATGCAAATTGCGCTTGATTTAACGCCGCAGCCTGAATAGGGGATGTTTAAAAATTCTAAAATCCCCTGAATGCAGCCGTCTTCTCCATATCTTCCGTGGAGAACATTAATTACATATTGAGGTTTAATTTCTTTTAAGACGGAAGCAATATCGGAATTTACATCAATTAAAGTAACATCTTTATAACCCTGCTCGATTAGCGCACGAAAAACATTTCTGCCCGAGCGCAGGGAGACTTCTCTTTCGTTTGAAAGACCGCCCGATAAAACAGCAATTCGGGAATTTTTGTTTAATTTATTTTGCTTTTGAGTTTCCATATTTAATTCTTTTTCATTATTTTCCATTTTTCTTCCTCACCTTTTGTCATTTTGCCCAAAAAAATCACTTCGGGCTCAAGTTCGACATTGAATTTTTCTTTCACTTTTGAATATACCTTAAACATGATATTTGTATAGTCGACGCTTGTTGCGTTATTTGAATTTATTATAAAATTGCAATGATTTTGATAGACTTCGCAATTGTCGGATTTAAACCCTCGAAAACCCGCTTTGTCAATCAAAGCGCCGGCCGAAAATTCGCAATTAGCGGGGTTTTTAAAGACCGAACCGCAATTTGGAAGGGATAAATTGGGTTGATTATTTTTTCTAAAAAGAAGATTTTCATCCATTTTTGATTTTATTAAATCGTTTTCTTTTTTTTGAAGTTTAAATTTTGCGCTCAACAATACGTAAGGCTTTTGTTTTAAAATCGAATGACGATAAGAAAAATCCATATCCTCTTTTTTAAGTTCAATTATTTTTCCCAATTCGTAATCATAGACTTTTGCACTCAAAAATGTATCAGCTATTGCTTGTTTATGAGCGCTTGCGTTCATAAAGACGCAGCCTGCTATTGTGCTTGGAATACCGATTAAAAATTCAAAACCGCTTAAAGACTTTGAAAGCGCAAATTTAGATAAATATTGGCTTTTGACCCCAGCTTCGGCCGTCAAGACGTCTTTTTGAAGGGAGATTTTGTTTATGCTGCCTGTATAAATTATCGGGTTTTCGATTTTTATGGAGGAAAAAAGCACGTTTGAACCCATCCCAAGGATAATTGGGCTGTTGTTTTTATATTTTTTTAATAGTGACACCATTTCTCCGGAGTTATCCGGAATCCAAAATTCGCTTGCGCGAGCGTTGATTTTTAATGTATTAAAATTGGTCAGCAAAAAATCATTGTAATATTTAATTTTTATTTGAGAGCATATCATTTATCACTTCGCCCATTTCTGTAATATCGCCCGCACCAAGGGTTATCACCACATCATTTTCTTTTAATTCCGGAGCTATCGTTTTTCCGGCTTCCATAATTGTTCCTTCTATGTATTTTGCGCTCAAGCCCGTTTTTTTAATGGCATCAGCAAAATTTTTCGAATTATATTGATTATCAAATTTATCTCCCGCACAAAAAACATCCACAACATAAAGAAAATCGATGTTTTTAAAACATGCCAAAAATTCATCCCAAAGAGCTTTGAGCCTTGTATATCGATGGGGCTGAAAGATAATCACTTTTCTTTGTTTAACGTCTTTTAAAGCGTTAATAGTGGATATTATTTCATTCGGGTGATGAGCGTAATCATCAATTATTTTTATGTTTTTTGTTACATATTTGAATTGAAATCTTCTTTTCATGCCCTTAAAATCGCCAAAATATTTTGAATATGAACTAAATTCAAATCCCAAAATATCTAAAACCGATATGACAGATAGCGCATTATAAACATTATGAACTCCGGGGATTATAAGATTAATTGAACCTAAGAGCTCATCTTTTTTATAGACATCAAAGCTTGATTTTAAATTTTCAATTTTTATGTTTTTAGCTCTGTATATTGCATTGTCATTATTAAGAGCGAAAGTTACGATTTTTTCTTTATCAAAGCAAGTTTGAGATAGAAATTCTCTGGAACCCGAATCATCAAGATTTAAGAAAATCTTAGCATCATTATCATTTTTTAAAGCCATATTTGAAGCGGTTTTTTCAAAAGTTTTTATAATGTCATCTAACCCGTTTTTATAAAAATCAAGGTGATCGGGTTCTAAATTATTTATAATAAAATGCTTAGGGCAATATTTGGCTATTGTTCCATCAGATTCATCAAGCTCCGCCACAAAATATTTTGAATCTTTTGAGGCTTCGGCGTTAATTTCAAGAGTGGGGATGATGCCGCCTATGGCATAGGAAGGATTTTTTCCCATTCTATCAAGTATGAAGCTCATTAACCCTGAGGTTGTTGTTTTTCCGTGGGTGCCAGAAAAACCTATAAAATCAGCAAATTTTTCCGATATGATTTTAAGGCAATCGCTTCTGTGGATTATATCGAGATTCAATTCTTTTGCTCTTATTAATTCGGGGTTATTTTCTTTAATAGCAGAAGATACGACGATCTTGGGGTGTCCTTGAATATTATTTTTATCGTGCCCTATATAGACTTTTGCGCCCATTTTTTTAGTGAGTTCGACGTATTTAGAATTTTCTATGTCGCTACCCGATACCTTATATCCGAGGCGAAGAAGAATCTTAGCCAGTGCACTCTGGCCGACGCCACCCAAGGCAATGAAGTGGAAATCGGGAAAATCGGGGAAATCGGGGAAATTATTATCATTATTTAAGTTGTTATATGCTTCGCTCATTTAAAACTTAACTCCTTTTAATTTTAAACTTCATTTAATTTTGCAACGCCATGGACGGTTTTTCCCCAATCCATCGTTTTTTTGGTGAATACGATTTTAAATATGATAAACATTGCTATCGGGAACCATATCACAAAAAAATAAATCGAGGTCACAATTGCTTGCACAAATGCTTCAACAAAATTTAAGTTTGCATATTTTTTTAAGCTGTAGATAAAGTTGATTGTAAAAAATATCCCCGTTGCAATGACTAATATTGCACTCGAAAGGATGCAATTGACATCTCCTTTGATAAAATGAAATGCTTGGATAAAAATTTCAGCGATAAGCCAAAATGGAAGCAAAAACTCTGTTATATAAGCAATTAAATCAAACCCGACACGAAGGGACATATCTTTTGACGTAAAGACATCATAAGCATATTCAAGGTATCTTCGAATTGAGCCTTCAACCCATCTTCTTCTTTGGCGAATGAGGGCATAAAAATCGATAACCCCTTCTTCATAGACCTTTGCTTCGGGACAAAAACGAATATCCCAGCCTTTAACGTGCAATCTTGTCGAAAGGTCAAGATCATCCGTTATCGTTTCTTCATTCCATCCGTTGACGCTGATTAGCGCTTGGCGCTTGATTAATTCGCCGTTTCCTCTTAATTCCACCGCACCCCTAACGGCGTCTCGGCCCGTTTGCATGTGGGTATCTAAGATATATTCATTAAATTGGCATTTTGTTAAGAAATTTTGCTTTGAATTAATGATTACTTTTTGCGCTTGTACTGCGCCAACATCCGCCGTTTCAAGCTTCGGTATCATAATATCCAAAAAATCGGGTTTAACTTTAGCATCCGCATCAAAAACCAAAATCGCTTCCCCTTTAGCAATTTTAAAAGCATCGTTTAATACGGCGGATTTCCCCGGGAGCGCACTAATATCGCGAATTAATGATTTTATTTTATCGTGCTTTTTTTCAAGCTCTTGGATAATTTTTGCGGTGTCATCCGTACTTCTATCGTCAATTAAAATTATTTCAAAATCTTTATAAGAAAGATTTAAGATATTTAATGCCGTCTGCTCAATGACTTCCTGTTCATTGTGGCAGGGAACCAGAATCGACACGAAAGGATGAAAGTCATAGTTTACGATGGGCGGATTTTTTCTTAGTTTTCTTTTTCGATATTGCGTAACAATCCACATATAAAAGCTATAGAGGCACATAAAGCCGATGAGGAAGATAATTGCCCACATCGTATTAAAATAGTTTTGAAAAACAATCAAAAAGGCAATCAGAAACGAAATTATGACTAATAGTAAAATTCTTTCTTTCATTAAATAACTTTTCCCTTACCCTTCTTTAACGATAGTTCGTGTATTGCAAAGGCGCATCAATCTCGTCTTCTTTTGCTTTGATTGCTTTAATGACATCTTGAAGGTCGTCTCGGCTTTTGCCCGTCACGCGGACGCTATCGCCTTGAATCGAAGCTTGGACTTTTAATTTTGTGTCTTTAATGAATCCGACAATTTTTTTTGCAAGTTCGACTTCAAGCCCTTGGCGAAGTTTAATTTCCTGTTTGACGTTTCCGGCTAATGCGTTTTCGATTTTTTGAGGGTCAAGAATTTTAAGACTCAAGTTTCTTTTGACAAGTTTTGATTGCAAAATATCGTAGATATTTTTTAATTTCATTTCGTCGTTTGTTGTAATATTAATTGATTTTTGTTCGATAAGTTCGATTTTTGAATTGGAATCTTTTAGATCAAATCGAGTGGAAAGCTCCCTTTTGACCTGGTCAATCGCGTTAGTTAATTCTTGTTTATCAAACTCGGACACTATATCAAAACTTGCATCTTTTGCCATAACTTCCTCCTTTTGAATATTAATATAACATAAAAATTGAATATTTGACATTAAATTAATTTAAAGTTAGAATATAAAAATATAATTTATATAAAAACTTAAAAAATTTGTTATATATTAATAAACCAAAAACATGACAAAAGGGGCGTTGTGACTGATTGCGCCCCGTTTTTTTAATTTTCCCCGTTTTTTCCCTTTTTTTTCCATTTTTTTGGGGCAGCCTCTTTAAATTACCAATATCACCCTTTCAAAAGTTCATCCACTATTCCTTTTAGAGCAATTTTAACGTGATAATAGCTAATTCCCCCTTGCATATAAATTGCCCAAGGGTCTCTTAGGGGCCCATCGGCCGATAGTTCAATCGTTGAACCCTCAACAAACGTTCCTCCCGCCATAAGCAATTTACATTCATACCCCGGAACCGTATCAGGAATTGGCGTAAGATAGCTTTCAATAGGCGAATATTTTTGAATTATCGAACAAAAAGCCTGTTGTTCTTTTTCATTGTTAAATTTTATTGTCTGAATTAAATCCGTCCTTTTGGCGTTTGCGTTAGGGTGAGTCTTATAGCCCATTTTTTCAAAAACTTTTGAAGCTAAAACCGCACCTTTTAGGGCATTAGCCACAATCATCGGCGCCATAAAAATCCCCTGCATAATTAATCTTGTCTGATTATGCATAGCGCCTCCCATTTGCCCGATACCCGGGGCCGTGAGCCTTCTTGAAGCAAGGTCGACATAGTCTTTTCGCCCCAAAATATATCCTCCCGCTTCAACGATTGAGCCGCCGGGGTTTTTAATTAAGCTTCCTGCGATTAAATCAGCTCCGACATCAGTGGGTTCGAGCTTTTGAGTGAATTCTCCATAGCAATTATCAACAAAAGTACATATTGAAGGGTTTTTGGATTTTACAATTTCAACTATTTTTTTAATATCTTCAATATCTAATGAATTTCTTAAGCTATAGCCTCTTGAGCGCTGAATTAAGACCATTTTGGTATCGGGCAGAAGATATTTTTCAATATTTTCAAAATCGACATTCAACCCGTCTTTAAGCGGAACTTCGCTATATTTTACGCCATGACCCATAAGGCTTGAAAGATAATCAGTCTTGTTGTTTGTTTTTCCGATAATTGTCTGCATCGTGTCATACGGCTCTCCTGCGATTGAAACTAATCTGTCATTATACCTTAAGATTCCAAATAAAGCGCAAGCTATGGTATGAGACCCCGAAACAAAGTGCGGACGAACGATAGCGTCTTGCGCATTAAATATATCGGCATAGAGACTGTCGAGTTTTTCTCTTCCGATATCGTCATGCCCGTAACCAGAGACAGTATAGAAATGTTCCTGACCGATTTTATTTTTATAAAAAGCATCTAAGACTTTTTTTTGGTTAAATTCAGCAATTGAATCAATCTCATCAAATCTTTTTTTAACTTCATTTTGCGCACTTTCAACAATATCAATCGCTTTGGAAGAAAAATCAGCCATAATTTAAAATCCTTATTATTTAAATAATTAAAATAAGATTAATTTTGGAAAAAAATCCAAAAATCCTTATAAAATATAAATATAGGATAAAAAAATTAAGATTAAAAGAGGCAATTTATGTTTGATAATTTTACCGATTCGACAAAAGAAATTATTATGGAAGCGCAAAATTTTGCGCTTGAAAACCATAATACAATGATTGAACCGATTCATATATTATATTCTATCTCAAAATCGTCTTATGACAATCTGGAGACTTTTTTAAACGAATTAAAATTGAAAAGCAATCTTTTTAATCAAGATGTATCAAATCTTGTTCAAAATTGCCCAAAGACGCAAGAAATAAACAACAACATCTTTTTTTCAAAAAATTGTTTAA
The DNA here is from genome assembly GCA_947624685.1 of Candidatus Gastranaerophilales bacterium. Lineage (GTDB taxonomy): Bacteria > Cyanobacteriota > Vampirovibrionia > Gastranaerophilales > Gastranaerophilaceae > RUG14156. The sequence continues at coordinate 14,537 of CANQLJ010000032.1, forward strand.
CATTATTTGAAAACGCAACAAAAAAAGCCAAAGAATTAAAAGACAAATTTGTGACATTTGAACATATCATGCTTGCTTTTTGCCTTGACAGTTCGGATGAAATTAAAAGAATCGTTGAAAAATATCAAATATCACAAGATAAAATCTTACTTGCCATGAAAAAAATAAGAGGTGATAAAAAAGTGGATAATAAAAACGCTGATGAAGATTATAAAATAATTGAAAAATATTCTGTTGACCTAACAAAACTCGCTTCCTTAGGTAAACTCGACCCGGTTATAGGCAGAGATGAAGAAATAAGAAGAATAATACAAGTTTTAAATCGTAGGACAAAAAATAACCCCTGTTTAATAGGAGAAGCGGGTGTCGGAAAAACGGCAATTGTGGAAGGGCTTGCTCAAAGAATAATTCGAGGGGATGTTCCCGAGAGCCTTAAAAACACGACACTAATTTCTCTTGATATGGGAGCGCTCATTGCCGGAGCAAAATTTAGAGGCGAATTTGAAGAAAGGCTCAAAAAAGTCTTAAAAGAAGTCGAAAAATCCGACGGGCAAATAATTATGTTCATTGATGAAATCCATACCGTTGTTGGCGCAGGAGGTGCCGAAGGTACGGCGGATGCGGGAAATCTTTTAAAACCGATGCTCGCTCGTGGCGCTATAAGGACGCTGGGGGCTACAACAATAAATGAATATCGAAAATATATCGAAAAAGACCCTGCACTTGAACGTCGTTTTCAGCCGATTTTGGTTGATGAACCAACGGTAGATGATACAATATCGATTTTAAGAGGATTAAAGGATAAATATGAAGTTCATCACGGAATAAGAATCAAAGATTCCGCTCTTGTTGCTGCGGCAAAATTATCTTATCGCTATATCCCGGATAGATTCCTGCCCGATAAAGCAATTGACCTTGTTGATGAAGCATCAAGCGCCGTTAGAATTGAAATTGATTCGATGCCTGAGGAACTTGATAAATTGGAGCGCCAAAAATTGCAATTGCAAATTGAACTGCAATCGCTGAAGGATGATAACGACGAAGAAAAAATCAAAAAAGTCCAAACAATGCTCGATGAGATAACTTCAAAAACAGAGGTTTTAAAAACACAATGGGAAAAAGAAAAATCATCAATTAAAGGCGAAGTTGAAATTAAAAGCGAAATAGAACAGGTTAAAAATGAAATTGAAATCGCCCAAAGAAACTATGACCTTGAACAGGCGGCAAAATTACAATATGGCAAATTGCCCGAACTTATGGAGCAATTGAAAAATTGCAAAAATCAGGAAAGAAAAAACACTCTTTTAAAAGAAGAAATAGACGAAAATGACATTGCTCAAATAATTTCAAAATGGACAGGCGTCCCTGTTAGCAAGCTTGTTGAAGAAGAAAATCAAAAATTATTAAATATGGAAGATACTATCCACAAACAAGTCATTGGTCAAGATGAAGCAGTGAGTGTAATTTGCGATGCCATAAGAAGGGCAAGAAGCGGCCTATCCGACCCTAAGCGCCCGATTGGAACGTTTCTTTTCTTGGGGCCCACGGGTGTCGGCAAAACTGAGCTTGCTAAAGCGTTAGCCAAATTTATGTTTTTAGATGAAAACAGCTTAATCAGAATCGATATGTCGGAATATATGGAAAAACATTCTGTTGCAAGATTGATTGGAGCGCCTCCGGGGTACATTGGGTACGATGAAGGGGGGCAATTAACCTCGGCGGTAAGGAAAAAACCATATTCCGTAATACTTTTTGATGAAATAGAAAAAGCGCATGCAGATGTGTTTAACTTAATGTTACAAATTTTTGATGACGGCAGATTGACCGATTCAAAAGGAAAAACGGTCGATTTTAAAAATACGATTATTATTCTAACCTCAAACATTGGTTCAAACATCATCTTGGATAACGCTCTAAAAGGCATGATGGGAGAAAAGAACAAAGAACAGGAAAAAGAAGAAATTACCCAAAAATTAAGAGAATATTTTAAACCCGAATTTTTAAACAGAATAGATGAAACAATATTCTTTGATGCTCTGAATCTTGAAAACCTTTCTGAAATCGTTGATATTCAAGTTGAATACCTTAAAAACCTTCTTGCGGAAAGAAAAATTGAATTGACCATAACGCCCGATGCCAAAGAACACCTTGCAATTCAAGGATATAACCCGATGTATGGCGCAAGACCATTAAAAAGAACGATCCGTCAGCTCATTGAAAATCCTTTATCCAAAGCGCTTTTGAAAGGCGACTTTCAAGAAAACGACAAAATCCAAATTGATTTTAGGGATGATAATTTGGTTTTTAAGAAGGTTTGAATGGTGTGAATGGTGTGAATGGAAGGCAAACCTGGGCACAAGCGGGGGCATGGGCCGGGAGTTAATCATATCCGAATTAGTCCAAAAATTTAAACACAGCTAAAACGCTGATTCTCTATCCCACTCAACCCCTCTTTTAACGACGTGCGCAGGGTTTCCGGCAATTATTGTATATTGTTCATCGAATTTTTTTGTGACGACACTTGCGCCGCCGATTATGGTATTTGGAGGGATTTTAGCGTTTTTTAGGATATAAGCGCCTCTTGCAATCCAAACATGGCTTCCTATTTCGATACTATAGGGCTTTTTGTTTATTATTTCGCCAAAAGCCTTGTTATAAATGGGGTGTCCGTCCGGCGCCTGCATTGTGACATCGGAAGAAAACATACAATCGTGCGCAATTGTGATATTTGTGTTTTTGTTATAGACAAAAAACCTAATCGGGCCCATGGAACAGTTTTTGCCGATTTTGATGCTATTGTCGGCTCGATGCGGGATTTCGTTCACATCCAAACAGCCCATGTGGATGTTATAGTATAGATTATAGATAGTGTCGTCGATTTCAAGAGTGTTGTTATGGCCGAAAATATAGATATTTCCGTTCATTTTTCTGAATTTGCCGAGACTGATTGAATTTTCGTTGCCTTCAATTCTGATACAAAGCATAGCGTGCGGCGATGCGCATTTGTCTATAAACATTTTGTCGATGATGATTTTGTTGTTGTCGCCCTCAAAACTTATATGCAAGTTATGGTATTTTCTTTTGACAAGTTTGAGGATATTATTGTCTTTGAGGTATATTTTGTTGTTTTTTCCGCTGTTTTTATATTCGAGAAATTTTTTGCCGATTTTTATTTTAACTCCGAAAATGCACAAAACTTTTCTTTTGAAATAAAAATTATATTCATTCGTCACCGAAAAAAGCTTTTGTAGAAATTTCATGGCCAATCCTTTTTTGAACAAATGTAACATAAAAAAGATATGCATGCAACTCTTTTTAAACTTAAGGATATATATGCATAGTTATTTGTTGGTTGTTAGTATAGTATTTTTAAAAAAAGTATACAAGGATAACGCCATATGGTATTTTGCGATAAGGAATATATCGGAAAAAAATTTAAAGAATACAGGAAAAAACATAACTATACCCAAGAAGAAATCGCCGAAAAAATCGGCATTTCGGATAAGCACTATGGCAAACTCGAAAGAGGAGTGTTTTTGCCGGGGGTGGACACTTTTTTGAAATTGATTGAAATCTTAAACATCCCAATCGGCGAGTTTGGGGTGAATTTCGAGGCGGAGTTTGAGGAATCGAAAAAGGATTTTGTAAAAGAATTGTATATTTTAAACGAAAATCAGACAAAAATGTATAAAGAAATTTTAAAAGTTGTGAAAAAATATATTAAATAAGTAAAGTATTTTAAATTGCCCGAAATTAACATCATAAGCGAAAATGGTATAATAATTTTAGTGGTAAATTCTGAAAATATCGAGGATGGGGAAAATATGGATGTTATAAAAATTAAAGAAAAAATGAAGCTTTTTGAAAAGGCTATTAATAGCGCGGATGAGAAGTTGATGGATGAGCTTGTGTCAGATGAAGCTTCGTTTTACACCCCGGCGTCCGATAAACCTCTATATGGGGGTAAGGGGTATTTATCCGTTGTGCTTTGGATGAGACAGGGGTTTTCGGATGTTCAATGGAAATTAGAAGAAATCATCGCCGAAAATAACAAAGCTGCAGTGCATTGGACGCTGAGTGCAACCCATGATGGGGAATTTATGGGCGTTTTACCCACAGGCAAGAAAATTCAATGTAGTGTTATGAATTTTTATTATTTTAACGACGAAGGCAAAATCACAAACGACATAGCCGCACAGGGCATGTTGGGTATCTTAAAACCGTTGGGCTTGTGCGGGTAAAGGGTTGCTTTAATTTTGTTTGACCGGTTGTCAGTTAGGATTCGTCCGGGGCCCGGGCGAGCAAGAACTTGATTAGAATCTTCACTCAAACCCCATTCAGCGCCAACGCAAATGCATCTTGGGAATTTTCTAACTCATCATCTTCTGCACCGGTTGGTTCAAATTGTTCAACTTTTTCATCAGCATCCTTTTTCGTATTGTACATTTTAACCAGGCTGAAGTCTTTGTTGTCTGTAACCTTGTATTCCGTTGTTTCTTCGCCATCGCCTTCTTTTGGCACTGTATACGTTGTCAGACTCTTGAAGCTAATTTCCGCAAACAATGCTTTGTCCGCTTGGATGGTGTTGTCCGGCGTCCGCTTGGATGGTGTTGTCATCGGCAGAGTTCGCACCAACCTGGAACGTAACCCCATCCGCACTAAGCTTCTCATCTCCAAAGAGCTGTAGTGAGGAATATTTAGTGGATGT